>JAJAZM010000017.1 GCA_026785645.1 Sphingomonas bacterium
ATGCTTGTCAGCGGCGAAGAGGCAATCGATGCCGTGCGTCGAATGCATTCGCACGGCGTTGATGGTGAAGTGCGGCTGGATTGGCCCAGCTTGATGAGATTTAAGCGAAGCTTCACTGACCCGATCCCAGCTAAACAGGCCCGACATTATGCCGATCTCGGGGTGGACGCATATCAGGGCCTCGCTCGTTTCGCCGCACCTGACCGCATCGAGATCGAAGGACGCGAGCTTGTCGGGAGCCACATTCTCATTGCCACTGGCGCAAGCCCCCGCCCGCTCGGCATCGCCGGAGAAGAACTGGTCTCGACCAGCGACGAGTTTCTTGACCTCGAATCGCTCCCGCGCCGCATCGTCCTAATTGGCGGCGGCTATATCGCTGCGGAGTTTTCCCACCTTGCGGCGAGGGCGGGAGCTCAGGTTACTATCTTGCAGCGCGGTGCGCGCCTGTTGCCTCAATTCGACGAAAGTCTGGTGGAGTGGCTCATGCCGTCGTTCGATGCGCTCGGCATAACCGTTCACACTGGCCTCACTGCCGACAGCGTCAGGCAAACCGAAGAAGGGCTGAAGGTAAGCGCGACCTACCC
This sequence comes from Sphingomonas bacterium, assembly GCA_026785645.1. GTDB lineage: Bacteria > Pseudomonadota > Alphaproteobacteria > Sphingomonadales > Sphingomonadaceae > Sphingomicrobium. Next base: position 585 of record JAJAZM010000017.1, read on the forward strand.
GAATGGACCGCAAATTTCGGTCACTGCCGATCTCGTCATTCACGCCGCAGGGCGCGTCCCCGAACTTGCATCACTCAACCTCGCGGCAGGTGATGTTGCCGTTGATGAGGGTCGGCTCAGGTTGACCCGCGGCCTGCAAAGCGTGTCGAACCCCCGCGTCTATGCGGCGGGTGACGCGGCCCAAAGCGGACCGCCGCTGACGCCCGTAGCAAGCCACGACGCGAAGGTCGTTATCGCGAACATGCTCAACGGTGCAGACGCTCGCCCCAACTACCACGCAGTGCCGAGCGTCGCCTTTACAATACCACCAATCTCTTCGGTCGGATTGAGCGAAGCCGATGCCCATGCCAAAGGACTTCGGTTCAGGGTGAACGCCGCGTCCGTTCCAAAGTGGTTCACGGCCCGCCGCCTCAATGAAGCGGTCTATGGCTATAAAGTTCTCATAGAGGAGAATAGCGGCGTGATCCTCGGGGCGCACCTCGTCGGGCCAAGCGCGGATGAGGTGATCAATCTATTTGCCTTGGCTATGCGAACAGGACTGACCGCCGAAGCCATTCTCGACACCATGTTCGCCTATCCAACTGCCGCCTCCGACGTCGGCTACATGCTCGTTTGAGCTTGCCACTGAAGGTCCGCAACGGGGTCGAAAGCAGACGCTCGTACTGCCCTAGCGGTAAGCGATCAGGCGGCCCTTGTCGTCGAGGATGTAGAGCGTGCCGCCGGCGACCACCGGGGGGACGCTGACTCCGGCGCCGACGTTGGTCTGGCTCTGGAAGCTGCCGTTGACCGGGTTGATGTTGACCAGCACCCCGTTCGACCCGGCGAGGATCAGGCGATTGCCGGCGAGGATCGGGCCGGAGTAATAGATCAGCCCCTTCTTGCCCTTGGGATTGTCCCAGCGCGGCAATTCGTTGATCCAGCGGACCTTGCCGGTGGCGCGCGACATGGCGACGACCCTGGCCTCGTCGGTGACCACGAACACCCAGTCGCCCGCCACCCACGGCGTCGAGATTCCGGCGACATTCTGTTCCCACATCCGCTGGCCGCTGTTCAATTCGAGCGCGACCATCCGGCCACCCTTGCCGACCGCAAACACCTGATTGCCATCGATCACCGGGCTCGCGTCAATGTCCGACAGCGAGGCGACGCTGGTCGAGACCGAGGTGCGCGACAAAGCGTCTTGCCACACCAGGCGGCCGTTCTCGTAGCGATAGGCGTTGAGCTCGCCCGAGGAGAAACCGGCGATCACCGTGCCGCGTGCAACCGCGGGCGAGGCCGAGCCGAACACTCCGGCGATTTCCAATGCGGCGGCGCTCGACCAGTTGGTCGCGCCGTCGGCGGCTTTGAGCGAATAGATCTGATTATCCTGGCTGATCACATAGACCGCGCCGTCGGCGACTGTCGGGGCACCGCGCAGCGGCCCGCCGGGCTTGACCGTCCAGGTCGCGGCGCCGGTCGCGGCGTCGAGCGCGGCGACATTGCCAAGGCCATTGGAAGCGTAAACCTTGCCGCCATCGACCGCGACTCCGCCGCCGTAATTGCTATCCTTGCCGCCGCTGTCCTTGCCGAAGCTGGCGCTCCACACCACGCCGCCATTGCGCGCGTCGGACGCGCGAACCACGCCGTTGGTATCGATCGTGTAGACCTTGCCGCCGGCGACCACCGGAGCGCTGATCAGCCGCCCCTTGCGGTCGCTGCCGGCGCCGATCGACACGGTCCATGCGGTGCCGAGCGCATTGCCGAGCGCGACATGGCCCATCGACTTGGATGGATTGCCGCCCGACTGCGCCCAATCGTCATTGGCAATTGCTTCGGGAATGGTGAACGGCATCGCTGCGGTTTCGGGATCGACCGCAATATCATTCTCGCCGGACAGCACCGCGATCCGCTCTCCGACCACCGGGGTCTTGGTGACTTTCTTGTTGAACGGGTTGCAGCCGGTGACCATCGCCGAAGCGATCAGCAGCAGTGCAAATTTGGCGGTGGAGGAATTCATATGCGCAACCATCCTATCGGGAAAAGTCGGGGCTAACGGGTGATGCCGGGGAGCGAGGCGGTAGCGTCGACCCCCAGCGTGCCGGCGATCTGCACCGCGCGGCTACGAATTGTGTCGGGAACGTCATTGTCGGCGGCGACGGCGGCGAACAGCCGACCGGCCTCCGCCTTGCGGCCCTGCTTGAGCATCGCCATCGCGGTCAGCTCGCCGGCGCTTCCGAACCACGGATTGCCGGGCTTGGCGAGCGGCTCGAGCCGGGCGATCGCCACTTCGGGCTTGATGCTGTCGAACTCGAGCGTGACGAGGCGCATGGATGCAAGATCGCGGAACGGCTGGGCAAGCCCTTTGTCATCGGCGACCGAGCGATAGATGGCGATCGCCGAGGCGCGATTGCCGCCGGCCAGTGCGACCGACGCCTGCGCCAGCCGCGCTTCGGTGGCGATCCCCTCGGACGGGCTATTGATGAGTTGGTCGAGCGCCGGGCCGATGGTGGCGGTGCGCTTGGCGGCGATATTGTCCATCGCCGCAGTCAGGGTTTCGCTGTCGGCGGCGGCAATTTTCGACTGGCGATCCTGCCAGTAGAGCCAGCCACCGATGGCGGCGAGGAACAGCAAGACCGCGCCGGCGATCATCGTGGCGTAGCGCTTGGCAAAGGCCTGCGCCTGATCGCGGCGCAGTTCCTCGTCGACCTCGCGGAGAAAGGTTTCGCTGCTATCGGGAGAAAGCGCCAAGATATTCCTCATGCGTCGGGGGGTGACGGTCCAGCAGCATTTTCCCCACCCTCAATGAACCCAAGCTGGCCGGCGCTCGCTCTAGCGCGCCCGGGGTAAAAGGCAAAGGGGGCGGGCAAAGGCAAAGGGGTGGAAGGTGGTAGGTTGATAACGAGGACTGGCAAAACAAAAGCGGCGGGCCGGGGCGGCCCCCCGCGTGTTGTGGTGTCGGGCGGACTAGAAGCGGAAGCCGGCCCTCAGGCCCCATCCCTTGACGTCGCCAAAATCTCCCCACGCCGAGAGCAGCGGGCCGCCGCCGGCGCCGCCACCGATCCCGCCTTCGAGCCGTGCCCAGGTGCCGCGGCCCGTGCGCTCGAATGAGTCGACCAACAGCCCGCTTCCGACCTGGATGTCGCTGTCACCGCTGAATTCATGGAACAGCTTGGCATCGATGAACGGTGCCCAGCTGCCCGACCAGCCGAGGCGCGCCCCGAGCCGGCCGCGCGTGCTGGTCATCCGGTCCGGAGAGAAGTCGATGAAGCCGGCAGTGAAATCGTCGAGCTTGGTCCGCACGTGCGACACGCCAGCATAGATGTCGAACATTGGCCCGAAGTTGGTCGTTCGCCAACCAATCTCGCCATCGACACCGAAGCTTTTGCCGTCTGGCCGGACCTGGCCGACCAACGATGCGTTGCCGAAGCGGGTGTCAAACTTGTCCCATTTGACCAATGCGCTGGCGTAGAAGCCGACCTTCGAGCCAAATTGGGCGAAGACGCCGAGGTTGTAGCCTTCGACGTCGAGCGCGGATCCCAACCCAACATCGTCGGATTCGGCATGGGCATAGCCAGCGGTCAGCCCGACGGTGAAATTGCCGCCGGTGCGGAAGCCCAGATCGACCTGCGCGCCACGCCGCTTGGTCTTGATCCGGTCGCTGTAATCGAGCGTGGTGCCGAACAAGGTCGAACTATTGTCGCCGTCGCCATAGCGATCGTGGCTGAGGTAGAGCTGGGCGCAGAGCGCGACATTGCTCTTGCGATCATCCCCGAAGTCGTTCTTGCGCGACGCCGAACAGGCGAGATGCGCGTCGGCCGACTGGTACCACATATCCTGCGCCATCGTGCCGAGCAGCCCGACGTCGAAAATCGCTCCGTCGGCATTCGACACGACGAACGCATCGGGCCCGATCATGATCACGTCATAATTGACGAAACCAGTGCTGACCGAACCGGTGAACAGGCCGGTGCCGCCTAGCGCATCGACGATTCGAACCCCATCGGGGTCGATCACCGCCGCGCTGCCAAGGATGTTGAGCAATACGCTGGTCGTGCCGCTGGTGGTTCCGCCGATCACCAGCAGATCGCCGGTCAAGCCCGCGATCGTGCCGCCGATATTGACCCCTAGCCGAGCATCGCCGGTCGCCACATAATTGCCCGACAGCGAGAAGACGTCGTTGACCCCGCCGTCGCGCAGGTCGATCAGGCCAGCGGCGTTGGCGAACGTTTCGAGACCGGAGAACACGACCGTCTCGGCGACCGCAGAACTGATCGCCGTACGGACTGTCCCCGATGACGTGAACACGTCCGTCCCGGCCCCGAAGTCGGAGGTCAGGCGTGCGTCCCACAGACCGGTGTTGATGACCGTATCGCCGTTGGCCGTCAGGTCGACGAAGCCACGCAGCCGGCCGGCGTTCGAGATCTCGGCCGAAGCACCGACCGCGTCGATCGCGAACAGGTTACCCGACGTGATAAAGCCGGTGACGGCGTTGGTGATATCGATGTCGACCAGACTTGAAGCGAAGATGCCGTGCGTGGCGCCGGAGATATCGCCGGCGTTGTTGATGTCGATCGTTCCAACCGCTTCGACGCGCGCACCGTCAGCCGCAGCGTCGATGTTGCCAGCCGCCGTATTGGTGATGAACACATCGCCGTCGGCGATCCCGATCGCGGGGGCCGCGCCTGCCGCGCCGCCTGCGCCGCCAACGCCAATTCCAAATGCGCCTGCCGAGCCGCCAAAACCGCCCGCGCCGCCGCCGACGCCCGCGCCAGTCCCACCCGGTGTTCCGATTGTTCCGTTCACGCCGTTGAACGAACTGCCTGGCGCACCGGGTCCGTTGCCTCCCAATCCAACCGTTTGCCGGGTCGCGACAAAGATGCCGTGCGATCCGGCACCGGTCGTCACAATGTCGCCGCTGTTGACGATGATCACGTCACCGGTTGCACCACCGGTTCCGGCCCCGCCCGCGCCGCCGCCGCCGCCGTTGGCCAAACCGCCGAAGCCGCCGGTGTTGCCGAAGCCGCCTGCCCCGCTCGCTCCGGTGCCGCCCGAACCGCCAGTGCCGCCGTCGCCTCCGTCGCCGCCATCGCCGCCAAAACCGGAGCCACCAGCACCGCCGGCACCGCTGCCGGCAGAGCCGACGTTGGTTTCGACCTTGATCCCGTGAGCGACCAGGCCCGAGGTGGTGATATTTCCGCTATTGTCGATGTTGATGTCGAGCAGGGCTCCGCCGATCCCCGCACCACCTTGACCACCCAAACCGCCCACGGCTGCGGCGCCAGTGCCGCCCGCGCCGCCGACCCCGCCGGCCCCACCGGCGGCACCAAGCCCTGACGCACCGCCACTGCCGCCAACGCCGCCGATTCCTCCAGTGCCGCCAAAAGCCGCGCCCCCTACGCCGCCGGCGCTGCCGAAACCGTTGCCTGCGATGCCGAGAACATAGATCCCCGCTGCACCGTTACCGATGGTGGTGATAGCATTGTTATTATCGACGCTGACCGCGATCGATCCGCCGGTGCCGGTGGCGCCCATGCCGCCGCTGCTGCCCACCGCCGATCCGCCCGCACCGCCCAATCGACCCGTGCCGCCCGCGCTGCCAGCGGCCAACGAACCACTGGAGCCTGCGCCGCCGAAGCTACCCGCTCCGCCATCCCCGCCAAAGCCAGCGCCTCCATTGCCGCC
>JAJAZM010000018.1 GCA_026785645.1 Sphingomonas bacterium
GAATGGCGCCGATTATGTCGCGGTCGGCCGGCTGCTGCGCGAGCGCGGGGCGCTTCCGTCTGGTGGAGCGACGATGGACGGGATCGTGAGCTGGATGCGCGCCCAGCCCGATCGCGGTGTCTCGCTGATGCGCGAAAATCCGAGCTACATCTTCTTTCGCGAACTGACCGGCCCGGGACCGCTTGGTGCGATGGGCCTGCCCGTCACGCCGCGCGGCACGGTCGCCGCCGATCCGTTGTTCGAGCCATTGGGCGCACCGGTGTTCCTCGACCTCGATCGCGATTTCGCCGACGGGCTGTGGGTCGCGCAGGATACCGGCGGTGCGATCAAGGGCGCCAACCGCTACGATACATTCTGGGGGGCAGGGCCGTCCGCCAAATCGATCGCCGGAGGCATGTCGGCGCAAGGCAGCGCGCTGGTCCTGCTGCCGAAGGGTGTCGCGGCTCGGTTAGCGGCGGAAAATGCGGCCATTATCCGCTGAGGAACAGGCGTTATGGGCGCGGGTGACCGCGTCGATCCGTCCGCTGTCGCGCGAAACGCCCGACCCCGAGCCGGTCATACCAGCACCGTCGGCGCAACCGGCGCTTCCACCCAAGCCGAGAGCCAAGGCGCCGCCGCCGCCGCGCCGAATGCCGATCGCTCCGCCCCCGCGCCGGGTGATCGCCAACACGCTCGATGGGGGCTGGGACCGTCGGCTCAAGGGCGGCACGGTCGAGCCCGACCGGATTCTCGATTTGCACGGCCATAATCTCGACCAGGCGTGGGAGGCGATCGATCGGTCGCTCGAGACCGCAATCGCGCGCGGCGAACGGGTGTTGCTGCTGATCACCGGTCATGCCCGCGCCGGCGACCCGCCGGTCGAACGCGGGCGGATTCGTGCCGCGGTCAACGACTGGTTGACCATATCGCGTCATTCAAGCCGGATCGCGGCGGTTCGCCAGGCGCATCGCCGCCATGGCGGAGGCGGCAGCCTGTATTTGATACTGCGGCGTTAACCTTCACGCTCGACGCATATTTAACCCCGACCGTTTAATCGCTGCCTCGTGAAATGGCGGTCGCTCCGCCCCTTTTTGCGAAAGCGCGAATGCGGCGATGAACGACGGAACAGCCCAGAAAGTCAGCAATGCCCTCCTGTCCGGCGCGGCGGGAGTCGCGTCGTTCCTATTCTCGCTTGCCGCCTTCCTGTACATCACCGAACTCGACAAGCAGATCGTCGCTTCGCTCGTGGCGGGCGCCTTTTGCTTGCTGATCAGTTACGTCGCTTCCGAACGCCCCAACAGCGAAAGCGCGCGGGCACTGACCGCACTCGCCGAGCGCCTGCTGGCAGTCGAGGATGGCGACCTGACCTCACCCGCGCCGGCGATCCTGCGCGAAACCAACCCCAAGCTCGCCGCCGCGGTCGACAGCCTGTTCGAGGAGGTTCGCGCCTCGATCGAAAATGCCCATGCGCTGGGGATGTACGATCCGGTAACTTCGCTTCCTAACCGACTTCATTTCCGCTCCGAGGCCGACAAGATGTTGAGCGTCGCAGGCGGCGCCCGGTCAGCGATGCTGTTCGTCGATCTCGATCGGTTCAAGGCGGTCAACGATTGCCTTGGCCATGCGCGCGGCGACCAGTTGCTGGTGATGGTCGCCAACCGGCTGCGGGTGGTGGTCACCGCCGAAATCGGCGACAGCGCCTTGCCGCGGCCCTTGCTGGCGCGATTGGCGGGCGACGAGTTCACCTTATTCTTCCCCGAGATCGAAGGATTAGCCGAGATCGAAATGATTTCGCGGCGGATGGCGCTGGCGATTTCCGAGCCGTTCCAGCTTCAGGGTCACAGCATCGACATTGGCGCGTCGATCGGGGTCGCCGTGTCGCCCGATCATGGCTCGACCGTCGAAGGGCTGATGCGTGCCGCCGATCTCGCCATGTACCGCGCCAAGGCGCGTGGCGGCGGGCAGCATTGCCTGTTCAGCGAGGAGCTCAAGCGCGAGCATCAATTACGCGTCGAGACCGAGCAGGCGCTGACCGATGTCGTCCCGCGCGGCCAGCTTCGGCTTGCGCTCCAGCCGCAGATGAGCCTGACTACGGGCGAGACCACCGGGGTCGAGGCGCTGCTTCGCTGGCAGCATCCGCGTGACGGCATTCGAGCCCCGGCAACCTTCATCCCGATTGCCGAGCAGACCGGGATGATCGGCGAAATTGGCGATTGGGTGATGGACCAGGTGGCGATCATCCTGAGCGGGTGGCGCCGCCAAGGCGTCAAGCGACGGCTGTCGTTCAACATCAGTCCGCGCCAGCTCGACCGAGTCGATTTCTTCACTCGGTTGCGCCACACTTTCGCCGCGCACGATGTGCCCTTGTCGATGATCGAGCTCGAATTCACCGAGACCGCCGCGATGCAATGCTCCGAGTCGGACCTCGCCGAAATCGCCGCCCTCCGTGCCGAAGGCGCGTCGATCGCGATCGACGATTTCGGGACTGGCTACTCCAACCTCGCGCGGCTTCGCTCGATGCCACTCGACCGGGTCAAGCTCGACCAGTCGCTGATCGCCGAGATCGAGACCAGCGAGAAAGCGCGGGTCGTGGTCCAGGCGGTGGTTCACCTGATCAAGGGCGTTGACTGCGAGATCGTCGCCGAGGCGGTCGAGAATAGCGCGCAAGCCGATCTGTTGCGCGCCATGGGTTGCGACACGGTCCAAGGGTATGTCTTCGCCGAGCCGATGTTCGAGGATGAATTCAATGCGTGGCTGGCCAATGCCGACGGCAAGCGCTCGGTGGCCTAAGCCAAAGCGCGCTCGATGACCCGCTGATAGATGTTTGCCAACGTCTCGATATCCGCCACTGCCGCGCTTTCGCCGACCTTGTGCATGGTCGCGTTGGGCAGGCCGAAATCGACCACCGGGCAGAGTGCGATCAGGAAACGACCATCCGATGTGCCGCCACCGGTGGAAAGCGCCGGAGCAATCCCGGTTTCCGATGTGATCGCCGACACCACAAGATCGTAAAGTTGACCGGGCGGGGTGAGGAAGGCTTCGCCGCTGATCTTGGCAAGGACGCTTGCGCCCGGCGCCTCGCGCTCGACGACAGCCTCGACCATCCGCACCAGATCGGCCCCGCGCTGGAGGTTGTTGAAGCGGATGTTGAGCCGCGCGGTGGCGCCGGCGGGGATCAAATTGGTCGCGCCCGGCGGGCAGCCGATATCGGTGAATTCGAGGTTGGACGGCGGGAAGCTGTCATTGCCCTGGTCGAGCACCACTGAATCGAGCGCGGCGACGATCCGCGCCAATTTGCCGACCGGATTGTCGGCGCGGTGGGGGTAAGCGACATGGCCCTGGGTTCCCGGCACCTCGATCCATAGATTGACCGATCCGCGCCGCCCGATCTTGATCGTGTCGCCAAGCGCGGCTTCAGAGGTCGGCTCGCCGATCAGGATCATGTCGGGCTTTAGGTCATGCTCGACCAGCCAATCGATGATCGCCGGGGTGCCGAAGGTCGCCGGCCCTTCCTCGTCGCCGGTGATCAGGAAAGAGAGGGTGCCGCGATGCTCCGTAACGCGTGAAGCGGCGGCAGCGAAAGCGGCGATCGCGCTCTTCATGTCATTGGCGCCGCGCCCGATCAGTCGGCCGTCCTCGATCACCGGGACGAACGGATCGCTGGCCCAGCCGTCGCCGGGGGGGACGACGTCGAAATGCCCGGCAAAGCCGAAGTGCGGGCTGCCTGATCCGCGAATCGCAACGAGATTCTCGACCGGTCCGTCGGGGGATTCGCCGACGGTGAAGCGGTGAACGTCGAACCCGAGCGGGAGCAAGGCCTCCTCCAGTTGGTCGAAAACGCGGCCGCTGGCGGGCGTCACGCTGGGGCAGGCGATCAGCTTTTTGGCCAGATCGACCGGATCGATTAGGGATGTCATGACCGGGGAGTAGCAAGGAGGGAGCAATGCCGAAAGTCGATCTTTCCCAAATCGAGCAGACCAACCGCACCGGCTATCCCGCGCCCTACGACCGCGACGTCGCCGGGCGGCAATATCGGCGGCTTGCACCGGCGCTCGGCCTGACCGATTTCGGTGCGAGCGAGGTGATGCTCGAGCCTGGCGCCTGGTCGAGCCAGCGCCACTGGCACGAGGACGAGGACGAATTGCTGGTGATGATCGCGGGTGAGGCTCAGCTGGTCGAGGAAAGTGGCGCGACGTCGCTCAAGGCGGGGGATATCGTGGCCTGGCCAAAGGGCGTCGCCAACGGTCATCACCTGGTCAACGACAGTGGTGCCCCGTGCCGTTTTGTAGTGATCGGAAGGCCCGCGGCAAGCGATTGCCATTATCCCGATATCGACCTTCATCTCGACGGGCCGGGCCAGATGTATCGCCGGCGCGACGGGAGCGCGGTCTAGGCCTTTTCGCTTTCATATTGCTCGATCACCCATGGCTCGTCCTGAGCGAGCTCGATCCATTCGACGACGTCGGCGCGGTGCAGGACGGCTTCCATGTAAGCGGCGGCGAAGGGCGGGATCTTGACCCCGTAGGTGACAAAGCGGGTGACCACTGGCGCGAACATGATGTCCACCGCGCACCACGTGCCGAACAGATAGTCGCCGCCGCTGCCGAAGCGGGCGCGGGCTTGGGCCCACAGGTTGAGGATGCGAATGATCTCCGCCTCCACTTCGGGGGTAAGATCGACCGACGGATACGTGCGACGGACATTCATCGGCAATTCGCGGCGCATGTGCGCAAAGCTCGAATGCATTTCGGCGGCCATCGAGCGCGCCATGCCGCGTGCGCTTTCATCCTCGGGCCAGAATTTCTCCCGGCCGACCCGGTCGACCAGGAACTCGATGATCGCGAGGCTGTCCCACACCACGCAATCGCCTTCCCACAAGATCGGGACCTTGCCCAGCGAGGGAGCGAATTCATCGCCCTCGCGGCGCTTTTCCCATTCCTCGCCGAACAACGGGACGACCAGTTCCTCAAATTCGAGACCCGATTGTTTGCACGCCAACCAGCCGCGCATCGACCAGGAGGAATATGCGCGATTGCCGATGATCAGTTTCACGACATCACCGCCTCGAGCACCGCGGTGCGGAGCTCGGCGATCCCGTCGCCGGTTTCGCTCGACGTCGCCAGAATGAGCGGATGCGCGGCCTGATGCTTGCGCGCTTCGGTCCAAACCTGCTCGATCGTCGTGGCGAGCGCGGTCGGCTTGATCTTGTCGGCCTTGGTCAGCACGAGATGATAGCTGACCGCGGCATCGTCGAGCATCTTCATGATGTCGTGATCGACCGCCTTGAGGCCATGGCGGCTGTCGACCAGCACCAAGGCGCGCTTGAGCACCTGCCGTCCGCGCAGATAGTCGTTGATCAGGAAGCGCCAGCGGCGGACCATGTCCTTGGGCGCTTCGGCAAAGCCATAGCCCGGCATGTCGACCAGCCGGAATATCAGCGGACGCCCGACGTCGAAGATGTTGAGCTCCTGCGTGCGGCCCGGGGTGTTCGATGCGCGGGCCAGCTTGCTGCGGTTGGTCAGCGCGTTGATCAGCGACGACTTGCCGACGTTGGACCGTCCCGCAACCGCAATTTCTGGCACGTCGGGGGAGGGGAGATGCTCAAGCTGCGGGGCCGACTTCAGAAAGTCGATCGGCCCCGAAAACAGCTTTCGGGCAGCCTCGGTCAGTTCCGCATTGTCGGGCTCGTCATTGCCCGGCTGGAAATCGTCGGCCGCGGTCATTTCTTGACCACGACAGCTTCAGCCGTTGGCGGGTTCATCTCGGCGTCGTAGCGGTGATAAAGCCACTTCTGCTGGGCGATGGTGAGGATGTTCGACACCACCCA
>JAJAZM010000019.1 GCA_026785645.1 Sphingomonas bacterium
GTATATCCCGTTTGGCGGCGGATCGCGGGTCTGCGTCGGGGCGCGCGTCGCCCCCCGCGCAGCGCGGGCCCACCACCCGCCCCGGGGCGCGGCGGGGGCAGTAAGCCCCCGCGCACGGCCCCATGTCCGGGCGGGCGGGGGGGGGCACGCCCGCCCCGACGCATACCCGCGATCCGCCGCCAAACGGAATATATTGAAAGCGGTGCCGCTTGGCTTTCTCCTCGGGCAGGAAGCGATCGCCATCGAATATGTCGGGTTCATCCCAAAGGCGCTTGTGGCGGTGGATCAGCCACGGCCAGATCGAGATGATATCGCCGGCAGCTACTTGGTGCTCGCGCAAGCTGTCGGCGGCGACGGCCTGACGGTCGATCCGGGGCGCGGATGGGTAAAGCCGAAGCGTCTCTTCGATCGTTCGACGGAGCAGCGGAAGTCGATCTGGCAGCTGCATATCATCAGCGCCGACAGACAGCGCCGCCTGTGCTTCGACCGCGATTTGGCGCTGCAACTCGGGTTGCTCCGAAAGCAGGAACAGCGTCCACGCCACGGCGTTGGCGGTCGTCTCATGACCGGCGAGGTAAAAGGTTGCGGCATTGTCGATCGCGAGCGCTTCCGCCTCATTCCGTCCGAAACGCTTGCCGAGTGCTGCAATCAGCTTTCCCAGAAAGTCCTGCGACTGACCGGTGCGGAAGCGGTCGCGGACAACGGCGGCTAGCGTTTCGCGCAGATAGATTTGACCGCGCTGACCGGCGCGTGCCTTGGCCGTCAAGTTGATCGCCGGCAAGCCAAGCAATGCTTGCACCCGGCGCCCGCTCAAGGCATCCAGCGCGGCCCCAATATGCCCCATTGCCTCATCGCTGGTAAGCCGCGGATCTCCTTCGAACAAGCTGTCAGCGATGATTCGCATCGTCGTCGTCGTTGCCTCAACTGCCATGTCGACCGGGTCGCCTTCGTCCCACCGGGCCATCGTCGCCGCAGCGGCGTCGGCGAACACCGGGACAAGCGAGTCGACCGCAGTCGGCACGAAGCTGGCCGCAACGATCCGCCGTTGCTCGCGCCACAGCGAGCCGTCCGAGGTTAGCAGCCCGCGGCCAATGACCGGCGCGAGCAAGCCCTTGACGATTTTTGGTTTCTCGTAATTGGCGGCATTGTCGAGCAAGACGTGCTGAATCGCGTCCGGCTCGAGCGGAATGTGGACGGTGAAGCCCAGCACTTCGCGCCGCATGTACGTTTGGTTGAACGCGGCTTCCGACCAGCCATAGACGGCGTTGCGGGCTCGTTCACCGAAGAACCCGCGCCACACGGCTACCGGACCTGAACCGCGTGGCGGGTATGGCGGGCTGAAGCGCTCGCTCATTCGGCGGCCAGCAGGCGTTCAGCATTACCCAAATCGACCGACACCAGGCGGCTGACGCCCTGTTCGATCATTGTCACGCCATAGAGGCGATGCATCCGCGCCATCGTCACAGCATTGTGGGTGACGATCAAATAGCGGGTGTCGGTCTCGGCGGTCATTCGATCGAGCAGGTCGCAAAAGCGATCGACGTTGGCGTCGTCGAGCGGCGCGTCGACCTCGTCGAGCACGCAGATTGGCGCGGGGTTGGTCAGGAACAGCCCGAAGATCAGTGCCACGGCAGTCAACGCTTGTTCGCCACCCGACAGCAAGGTCAGCGCGCTGAGGCGCTTGCCGGGCGGCTGGGCCATGATCTCGAGCCCGGCCTCGAGCGGGTCGTCGCTCTCGACCAGTTCGAGATGCGCCTGCCCGCCATCGAACAGGGTGGTGAACAGGCTTCGGAAATGGCCGTCGACCTTTTCGAATGCGTCGAGCAAGCGCACCCGGCCTTCGCGGTTGAGGCTGCCGATCGAGCCCCGCAGCCGGTTGATCGCTTCCTGCAGTTCGTCGCGCTCGGCGGCACCTTGTGCGCGGGTCGCGTCGAGCTCAGCAAGCTCGCTTTCGGCGACGAGGTTGACCGGCCCCAGACGTTCGCGCTCGGCGGACAATCGCTCGAAGCTCGCACGCTCGACCTCAGCGCGATCAAGCGCGGCCGGTTCGAAGGCGAAGCGCTCGGGCAGCAACGGCGGCGGGCATTCGAACTTCTCGCCACATTCGCGTGCGAGCTCGCCGCGGCGCGCCTGCTGGGCTTCGGCGCGGGCGACCGCGCCCGCGCGCTCCTCGCGCGCCGCTGCGAACCCCTCGCCCGAATCGGCCAGCGCCCGCGCCGCGACCGCGATGGCTTGCTCGGCATCGGCTTCGGCGCTCGCCGCCGCCGACACTGCCGCCTCGCTCGACGCATTGTCCTGCTCGATCCGGTCGATCTCCACCGCCAGCCGATCAGGCTCGCCGGTCAGTGCGGCGCGCTCGTCGGCCAGCGCCGCTGCCCGCGCGGCGGTTTCGACCAATCGCTCGCCTGCCTTTCGACCGCGTTCGCGCCACTCGCCAGTCTCGCGCTGGGCCGCGGCGTCGCGCTCGCGGTCAGCAGCAAGCTCACGCGCGCGGGTTGCAGCAGCAGCACGGCGGTCAGCGACCTGCTCGCCTGCTGAAGCCGCCGTGGCGCGCGCTTGATCAATCTCGCTCGCCAGCACCGCCGGGTCGGCCAAGGCACCGAGCGCTTTGTCGGCCGCCGCGACCGACTGGGCGCTGGCTTCAATCAACGGATCAAGATCAGCCCGGCGTTCGGCCAGCGCAGCGCGCTGGGCGTCGAGCCGGTCGAGCGCATTGGTGGCCGAATCCACCGCGCGTACCGAATCACGCGACAAACGCTCGGCAGCGGTCGCAGCGGCGCGGGCCAGATCGAATTCGCGGCGATATTGCTCGACCGATGCAGCCGCCGAATCGCGGGTTTGTGCAGCGCCAGCAACCGCGGTTTCAGCATCCGGCAATGCCCGGTCGAGTTCGACCAGTCGATTGGTGCGGATCAGGCGTTCGGCGGTCGCCGCTCCGCCGCTGGTGGCGACAAAGCCATCCCACCGCCGCATCACCCCGTCGCGAGTCACCAGCCGCTGCCCGACGACGAGGATTTGCCCGTCGTCGCTGGTCGCCACCCCGACCTGGCTTAATCGTCGCGCCAGTTCGGGCGGGGCGCTGGCATAGTTGGACAATGGTTCGAGGTCGGCGGCGAGCGCGGGATCAGCGGGTTCGATCGTGCTTCCCAGCCAGCGGCGGGGGCCATCGGACCCGATCGACGCCTGCAGATCGTCCCCCAGCGCCGCCGCAATCGCGCGTTCGTAGCCAGGCTCGGCGCGGACGTCGATCGACCCTCCGCCGCCCTGCGCCAGCGCGTCGGCCAATGCCTTGCGTTCGGACCATGCCGCCGCCAGCGCCGCCCGGGCCGAGGCCAGGGCGCTTTCGGCAATGTCGCGTGCTGCGGCGGCATCGGCGCGACCGATATCGGCCCGTTCGATCGCCTGCTCGGCCTCGGCCAATTGCTTGGATGCGGCGAGCGACTGATGCTCGGTTGTCTCGCGCGCGTGGCGATGATCGGCGCCATCGCCGAGGTCGGCGATCTGCTGCTCGATACGCGCCACGTCGGTGGCACTTCGATCGGCCTGCGCGCGCGCCGCGTCGAACGCGGCCTCGGCCACCCGTCGCTCGGCGCGCATCGCGGCTTCGCGCGCAAGCAATCCGGCCAACGCGGCCTCGGCTCCTCGCGACAATTGCTCGGCCTGATTGAGGTCGGTGGCGAGCCGGGCGGCCTGCGCTTCGCCATCGCTCAGCCGCGCTTTGATTGCCGCGCGCTCAGCATCGAGCGTGGCACTGGCGCGCGTGGCATCATCGCGAAGCGCCTCCTCGCGTGCTGTCTCGCTGGCCTGTGCAAGATCGAACCGGTCGAGCTCGGCAAGGCGCCGAACAACGGTGTCGCGTCGGGCGCGCGCGGTTGCCAGCTCATGCGCCAGGGTCCGCGCCCGATCGCGCACCTCCAACAACGCCGCGCGCCGCTCGGCGAGACCCGCCGTCGCCACTTCCTGCAAGGTTTGCGCGTCGATCATCGCCTGCTGCAGTCGGCCGACCGACGCGGCCGCAGACTCGGCTTCCTCACCGGCCTTGGTCGCCGCGGCCTGCGCTTCATCCCAGCGGGCGAACAGCAATTTGGCTTCGGCGGCGCGAATCCGGTCGGTCAGGGTACGGTAACGTTCGGCGGCGCGCGCCTGCCGCCGGAGCGTTGCGGCGCGGCTTTCCTGGTCGGACAGCAGTTCGTCGAGGCGGGTGATATTCGCTTCGGCGGCGCGTAATTTCTGCTCGGCATCCTTGCGTCGTGCATGGAGCCCCGAAATCCCCGCTGCTTCCTCAAGCATCTGGCGGCGCTCGACCGGCTTGGCGGCGATCACCGATCCGATCCGACCTTGGCTGACCAATGCCGGCGAATGGGCGCCGGTCGCGGCATCGGCGAACAGCAAGGCGATGTCCTTCTGCCGCACATCGCGTCCGTTTATCCGATAGGCCGAACCCGCGCCGCGCTCGATCCGGCGGGTGACTTCGCTTTCGCCGACCCGCTCGCCGTCGCCCGCTGAATCCTTGGCCGAATCGCGCTCGATCAGCAGCGACACTTCGGCGAAATCGCGCGCCGGGCGGGTCGCGGTACCGGCGAAGATGACATCGTCCATCCCCCCGCCGCGAAGCGACTTGGGACTGGCTTCGCCCATCACCCAGCGGATCGCCTCGAGCAGGTTGGACTTGCCGCAACCATTGGGCCCGACGACTCCGGTCAGCCCGGGCTCGATCCTCAGCTCAGCCGAATCGACGAAGCTCTTGAACCCGCCGAGTTTGAGCCTGCGGATCTTCATCTGCCGGCTCTCCCCGCGAGATTGTTACCCGCCAATCGCTTCCTTGAGCGCAGTTTCGACCTGGCTCCACGGGGTCGAGCCGGCCTTGATCTCGATCATCTTGCCATTGAGGATGAACGACGGGGTGCCGGGAAGATCGGGATAAGCGGTGGTTGCATCGGCCTGCATCTGGACCAGCTTGGTCGGTGCTTCGGGATCGGCGAGACAGGCGGCAGTCTTTGTCGCGGGAAGTCCGCGCATCGCCGCCCATTGCGGGAAGCCGGCGATCTTGGCGACTTCGGCCAGCTGCTGGTTCGGAGCAAGCGCAGCGATCGCCTGCATCTGCGCCGGATCGGCCCCCTGAATTTTGGCGATCCACTCGGGTTGGTCGGTGTACAGCTGGCGGGTCAAGCCGAAGAAGCTCGACGGGCCGCCGCAGCGGGCGACGACCGAGGCCGCCATGTCATAACCATCGCGGACGTAATTGCGGAATTCGAACGAGACCTTGCCGGTCTTCACATATTGGTCGGTCAGCGGCTTCATGCCGGTTTCGTCAAACTCGCGGCAATGCGGGCAGGTCATCGACCCGAATTCAATCAGTTTCACCGCTGCATTGGGGTTGCCCATGACGAACCCGCCCTCAGGAGTCTGGGCAACGACCGTCGACCAGTCGCCGCCATTGGGCGCCGGAACTGCCTCGACCGGGCCACCAGTTGCGGTTGCAGTCGCGCCGTTGCCGCTCTTCTCGGCATTGCAGGCAGTAACCGCGCAGGCAGCAGCGGCAACGCCGCACATAATGAATTTGTGGATCACGTCAGTTTGCTCCGGATAATTGGAATTGGGATGTCGTCATTGGTGTCGAACGCAGGCGCGCCGTTTGATCCGGCGATATGCCCGGCAAGCGATTCGAGGCAAGCCCGAAGCTCGGGATCGGCAATTGCTCGGAGCCCCTCGCCAAGCTCGGCCGAGACCGGACCCTTGGCCGGGGCCACGCGGCGCGGCGCGGCGGTTGGCATCCGCCCTTGGCGGAATGCAATCTGGACTATCGCTTGATAACCGAAGAAGCGATTGACCCGGTCGATGATCATCGGGCCGAGATGCTGGACCAAGGGGGCATGCGCGCCCTCGACCAGCAGCGTGAGGGTGCCACCCGATTTCTTGCCGGTCGGAAAGCGGATCGATTCGGGTGAGGACACTTTGGCGTAGCGTTCGCCGACGATTTCCTTCCAGCGGCTGACCACCGCGCTCTGGACGAAGCCGAAGCGCTTGAAGGCGAGCCCGCCGATATCGCCGATTATCTCGCCAGTGGCGCGGGCGCGGCCCCGGCGCGGCGCTTCTTCCTTGGGCTTGGGCGGTTTCGACATCGTGCCGATCATGCCATAGCATCGCCATGCCCGCCAGTGCCGCGACCCGCCTCACCGACCATTATCGCGCTTATGCGCGGCTGTTGCCGTGGCGGGCTCCGCCCGGAGCGGAGCGGGCCGACCCGTATCGCGTCTGGCTGAGCGAGGTCATGCTTCAGCAGACCACGGTCGCGACGGTGATCCCGCGCTTCCTGCGCTTCGTCGAGCGCTGGCCGAGCATCGCGGCGCTGGCCGCCGCGCCCGATGATGAGGTCCTCGGCGAGTGGGCCGGGCTGGGCTATTATGCGCGAGCTCGAAACCTGATCGCCTGCGCCCGCCAAGTCGCGGCGCTGGGCGCTTTCCCCGACACCGAGGCCGGTCTTCGAGCGCTTCCGGGGATCGGCGATTATACGGCGGCGGCGATCGCTGCGATTGCGTTTGGACGCGACACCGTGCCGATCGACACCAATGTCGATCGGGTCGTCGCCCGCCTGCACGCGACCTCGAACAAAGCCGCCATCCGGGCTGCGGCGGCAGCGATGGTCCCGGCGGGGCAAGCGGGCGATTTCGCTCAGGCGATGATGGACTTGGGTGCGACCATCTGCCGGCCGCGCGGCCCCGACTGCGCGGCTTGCCCACTAAGCGAAGACTGCCGCGCGCTGGCGCTCGGTTGCCCCGGGACATTTCCGGTCAAGCTGCCGCGCAAGGTCCGACCGGTGCGATTCGGAGTGGCGCACTGGATCGAGCGCGAGTCGGCCGTGTGGCTGGTGCGACGCCCGACGAAGGGACTGCTCGGCGGGATGGCGGCGCTGCCTGGATCGGAATGGGGCGATACGCCGGTCAACGCGCCCGCCCTGGCCGAGGTGCGACATGGATTCACCCATTTCGAACTTCGGCTGTCGGTGGTTGCTCGGGCCGCGCCCGAGGGCGAAGGTTGGTGGCAGTCGATCGACCGCCTTGACGAATCCGGCCTGCCAACCCTCTATCGCCGCGCAATCGATGCGGTGCTTGACCGAAGGAATCAGCTTGCCGCGTGAACCCTATTTCGCCGGGCCGGGAATCGACCGCGCCGATGCGCTGCGCAACCGTCCCGAGGCGGTGGCGGCGTTGCTTGGCCAACCCGACGCGCGTTCGCTGGGATGGGACAGCGGCGCGCCGAAGATCGATTCGACAGGCGGGCTGGTATGGGGCGCGGTCAGCGGGGACGAACAATTGTTCCTCGGGCTCGACGATGGCGCTCCGCGATTCGCTTCGCTTCCGGCGGCCGACGATGCGGTCGGTCCACGCGCGCGATTCGCGATTCTCGGTCAGCTCGATGCGGTCGACGCGCCGTTGTTCGCCGCGGCCTTGAGCCTTGCAAGCTGGCACCAGCGCCACGCTTACTGTTCGCTGTGCGGGTCGCCAAGCAACATCATTCGCGGCGGCTGGGCGCGGCGCTGCGGGTCCTGCAACGGCGAACATTACCCGCGGGTCGACCCGGTGGTGATCATGCTCGCGACGTTCGACGACCGGCTGTTGCTCGGTCGCCAGCCGCAATATCCGCCGGAGCGCTATTCGGCCCTCGCCGGGTACGTCGAGCCGGGCGAAACGATCGAGGCGGCGGTGGCGCGCGAGCTTGGCGAGGAAGCGGGCATCGCGGTCACCGATGTGCGCTACATCACTAGCCAGCCATGGCCGTTCCCGAGCTCGCTGATGATCGGCTGCACCGCGACGGCGACCGGCGATGCGCTGACCATCGACCGGCAGGAACTCGACGATGCGCGCTGGTTCACCCGCAACGAGGTTGCCGGCGCGCTTGCCGGCGAGCCGAATGCGGCCTTCCTTGCGCCACCGCATTTCGCAATCGCTCGAACCCTGATCGACCATTGGCTCGGCGATGCTTGAAGTCGGACAAAGCGCGCCGTAAAGGCATCGCCAATTCCACGCAGATAACGGCAACGCCGCAGGGGTTTCATGGACGACCGCAATAACACTATCTCGGGCTGGATCCTCTTCGCCGGAATCATCGCGCTCGGTGGTTGGATCGTAAGCGGCGAAATCTATCACGGTAGCGAAGTCGAGAAGGGCGGCTATGCGCTGCCCGGCGGCGAAGAAGCCGGGCCGGCGGGCGCCGCTGCCAAGCCGGTCGAATTCTATCTCGCTTCGGCCGACCCGGTGAAGGGTGAGGCGGTCTTCAAAAAATGCGCCGCCTGCCACGTTGTGGCAGCGGGTGGAGCCAATGGCATCGGCCCGAATCTGTGGGCGGTGATGAGCGAGCCGATCGGCAAAGGCGCGGGCGGCTATGCCTTTTCCGAAGCACTTTCCGGCAAGGGCGGCAATTGGGACTGGAAGTCGATGGACTCTTGGCTCGCCAGCCCGCGCGCCTTCGCCCCGGGCACCAAGATGACCTTCGCCGGCCTCGGCGATCCGCAGGACCGCGCCAACGTCATCGCCTATCTCAACAAGCAGGGTAGCAATTTGCCGAT
This sequence comes from Sphingomonas bacterium, assembly GCA_026785645.1. GTDB lineage: Bacteria > Pseudomonadota > Alphaproteobacteria > Sphingomonadales > Sphingomonadaceae > Sphingomicrobium. The sequence continues at coordinate 8,567 of JAJAZM010000019.1, forward strand.
CCCCGCGGCCCCGGCTGAAGCCGCACCGGCCGCTGCCCCGGCGGAAGGCAATGCTGCGGCACCTGCTGAGGCCAATGCGGCGGCGCCGGCCAATGCGGCGGCGCCCAAGCCGTAATAAGGAGACGTAGGCGGCACCGCCGGCGTTGCCTTGTTCTTCCTGGCGGCTGCTAGTCGGGATAATATTGCTGGACGAAGTCCCACGCGTCCTGCGCGGTTTCGCACCAGTGGATGAGGTCGAGGTCGCCCGGCGAAATGACGCCCTCCTCGGCGAGCCCCTCAAAGTCCACCACACGCTCCCAGAATTCCCGACCAAACAGCATGATCGGCATCGGCCGCACCTTGCCGGTCTGGATCAGGGTCAGCAGCTCGAACATTTCATCGAACGTGCCGAACCCGCCGGGGAACACCGCCACCGCTCGGGCGCGGAGCAAGAAGTGCATCTTGCGAAGCGCAAAATAATGGAACTGGAAGCTCAAATCGGGGGTGACGAAGGTGTTGGGAAGTTGCTCGTGCGGAAGCACGATGTTGAGCCCGATAGATTCTTTGCCCTCGTCGCAGGCGCCGCGGTTGGCGGCTTCCATGATCGACGGCCCGCCGCCCGAGCAGACGACGAAGTGGCGCTTGCCCTCGGGATCGGGCGGGAAGCGACTGGCCATCCGCGCCAGTTCACGCGCAACATCATAATATTTGGACTTGGCCTTGAGGCTTGTCGCGACCTGGCGCAGCCGGTCGTCATGCGCTGCTGCGATCAGCGCGTCGGCCTTCACAGGCTCGGGGATTCGCGCCGATCCGTAGAACACGAAAGTCGAGGCGATGTCGGCCTCGTTCATGAACAATTCGGGCTTCAGCAGCTCGAGCTGGAAGCGCACCGCGCGCAAATCTTCGCGCAACAGGAATTCATTGTCCTGAAAGGCGAGCTTGTAGGCCTCGCTCTCGGTCTGCGGGGATGACGGCACATGCTTGGCTGCCTGCGCGTCGACCTTAGAGGAGGGGAAAATCCGTTTGGGGGGGCGGTGATCGGTCATAAGCGATGCGGCCTTAGCGAAACATCCGCAAAACCCCAACTGGGTTCGTGCGCTTGCCCGAAAGTCGTTGGATTGTTTCAATCGCCGCTCAGGCGAACGCCAAATCTGACGCCCTTAATACACCCGCGCCTTCGGCTTGATGTAGCCAATGTCGGCGGTCAGCGTATATTCGTGGACCGGGCGGTAGTCGATCTTCACTGCCCCGCCCTTGCCGCCCCAGCCGTCGAAGGTCGCGATGGTGTGCTTCATCCAGTTGGCATCGTCGCGGACAGGGTAATCCTCGTGCATGTGAGCGCCGCGACTTTCCTTGCGATTGGCGGCCGAGTGCATCGTCACCACCGCCTGGCCAAGCAGATTGTCGAGCTCCAATGTCTCGATCAGATCGCTGTTCCAGATCAGGCTTCGGTCGGAGACGCGGACGTCGGCCATCTTGGCATTGATCGAATCGATCTTGGCAACGCCTTCGTCGAGGGTGCGTTCGGTGCGGAACACCGCGCAATCGGCCTGCATCGTGCGTTGCATCTCGAGCCGGATTGCGGCGGTCGGGGTGGCGCCTTCGGCGTGGCGAAACTTGTCGAGCCGAGCGAGCGCGAGATCGGCGCCGTCCTTGGGCAGCGCCTTTTGCGCCGCTCCGGGCTTCAATATCTCGCCGAGGCGAAGGCCCGCCGCGCGGCCGAACACGACTAGGTCGATCAGGCTGTTCGAGCCGAGCCGGTTGGCGCCATGGACCGAGACGCACGCCGCCTCCCCCACTGCGAACAGGCCGGGGACGACCGAATCGGGATCGTCGTCCTTCAGCGTTACGACTTCGCCATGATAATTGGTCGGGATCCCGCCCATATTATAATGAACCGTCGGGGTCACCGGGATCGGCTGGCGGGTGAGATCGACCGCAGCGAAGATCTTTGCGGTTTCGGTGATGCCCGGGAGCCGCTCGGCGAGGATTTTCGGGTCGATATGGTCGAGATGGAGGTAGATGTGATCCTTATTCTCGCCGACCCCGCGACCTTCGCGAATCTCCATCGCCATCGAGCGTGACACGACATCGCGACTGGCGAGATCCTTGGCCGAAGGGGCATAACGCTCCATGAAGCGCTCGCCCTCGGAGTTGGTGAGATACCCGCCTTCGCCGCGCGCGCCCTCGGTGATCAGCACGCCCGCGCCGTAGATTCCGGTCGGGTGGAACTGGACGAATTCCATGTCCTGTAGCGGCAGACCGGCGCGGAGCACCATAGCATTGCCATCGCCAGTGCAGGTGTGCGCCGAGGTAGCGGAGAAATAGCAGCGCCCGTAACCCCCGGTGGCGAGAACCACCGACTGTGCGGTGAAGCGGTGGATCGAACCGTCGTCGAGGTTCATCGCGACCAAGCCGCGGCATTCGGGCCCGTTGGCGCCATCTTCCATGATCAGGTCGAGCGCGAAATATTCAATGAAGAAGTCGGCGTCATACTTCAGGCTCTGCTGGTAGAGCGTGTGGAGCATGGCGTGGCCGGTACGGTCGGCAGCGGCGCAGGTGCGTTGCGCGGGGGGGCCTTCGCCCATATCCTGGGTCATTCCGCCAAACGCGCGCTGGTAGATCTTGCCCTCGTCGGTGCGGCTGAACGGCAGCCCGGCATGTTCGAGCTCATAGACCGCTGCCGGTGCTTCGCGGCACAGATATTCGATCGCGTCCTGGTCGCCGAGCCAGTCGCTGCCCTTGACCGTATCGTACATGTGCCACGTCCAGTGGTCTGGGCCCATATTGCCCAGGCTGGCGGCAATCCCTCCCTGCGCCGCGACGGTATGGCTGCGGGTCGGGAAGACCTTTGTCACGCAGGCAGTCTTGAGCCCCTTGCCGGCTGCGCCCATCGTAGCGCGAAGCCCCGCCCCGCCAGCACCGACGACGACGACATCATAGACATGATCGATAATCTTGTAGGCGGTCATGCGGGTCAGGCTCCGAATGCTATTCTGGCGAGGCTGAACAGCGCCAGCGACCCGGCGCCGATCCCGGCGAAGGTCAGGATACCGTGGGAAAGCAAGCGACTGCTTTCGTCATGGACATAATCGTCGACCACGGTTTTGAGACCGTCGACCGAGTGGATGAAGAATATGATCACCAGCAGCGCCATCGGCACCGCACCACTCGGGGCGCGAAGCCATTCCGTCAGCGTCAGCCGGTCGAGCGACGGTAGCAGCAGCAGCGACAGGATCAGCCACAGCCCGAGCAGCAGCGATGCCGCGCTGGTCAGCCGCTCGCGCCGCCAATGCTCGCCGCCATGCTGCGCCGAGCCGGTGTCGCGAACCTGCCCCAACGGCGACGAACTTTCCGCATTGGTCATGACCAAACTCCCATTGCGATCGCCCACGTCAGCGCGGTCAGGAACAACGATCCGGCGATGGTCAGCACGGCGAACAGGCGGTTGACGCGAAGCTCGAACCCCGCGCCGCTATCCAGCACGAGATGACGGATGCCCGACAGCAGATGCTGCCAGAAGGCCCAAGTCAGCCCAACCAACACGAAAAAACCGAGCGGCTTCATCGCCAAGCTGACGAAGCGCTCATAGGCGTCTGCCCCGTCGGCGATCGCCCACAGCCACCAGGTCAGCAGCGCAAGACCGGCAACGGCCAGCGCCCCGCCAGTCACCCGGTGGAGGATCGAGACCAGCATGCCGGGTCCCCATTTCCAGATTGTCAGATGCGGCGACAAGGGCCGGTCGGGATTTCGGGTCATGGATCCTCGATGCGAAGCGGAAAGCCTGATGGCCCCGCTACCTAGGGAGCATCGACCCATCTCGCAAGCCGAGGCGAACCACTAACCCGGCTTTAACCATTGGCGTCGCATAGCCTTGGCAAGCGACGTTCAAACATATGGGAATAGTGGAAATGGGGACCGTGGTCGGCTCGAATATCAGCGGCGAGTATGATGTGGCCCGGGGACTCGCCTTGTACGACCCTGCGGGCGACCTTGCCACGCGTTCGCGCGATTTATGGTCGCGACTTGCGCCAGACTCGGCTTCGATGGCGCGCGAATTCTGGGCTCGCTACGCCCAGTCTCCCGAGCTGAAGATCCCCTTCGATCATAGCCGGCTCGACGATTATGCGGCCAAGATCCAGCCGTATATCGCGATGAAATTCTCGGCCATCGACCAGCCTGAATGGACGACCAAGGCGCGCACCTATGTCGAGCGGGCGTTCACCGCCGGGTTGACGTTATCGACCCTGCTCGCCGGGCTGTCGGCCGAAACCGAAGCGGCGTTCACGATCCTCCGCCGCCAGGTCAGCGACGAAGGTGAGCTGGTGGGCTTCGCTCGAACCTTGTCCGAAGTGCAATCGGTCGAGGTCGATTGCTTCATCCATCACGCTATCCAGCTGGCGCGCGGCGAGGGCGAGAAAATCCATTCGCGCCGCGCCAATGATTTCAACGGCAAGGTGCTCGGCATCGTCCAGAGTTGCACGCAGCAAAGCGAAGGCCTGCGCTCGCAGGCCTCGGCGACCAGCGCTTCGGCGCGCGGAATGCTCGGCAAGACCAGTGAAGTTGCCGCTGCTGCCGAACAATCGGCCACCGCGATGCGCGAAGCCGCACAGACTGCGGCCGGCCTGATCCGCGCGATCGAAGACGCCCGATCCGAAGTCGAAGTCGCGTCGGATGTCGCGACCCGCGCCGGGGGCCAGGCCGAGGAAGCGGTAAAGGTATCCAAGGCGCTTTCGACTCACGTCGAAGCGATCGAATCGATCCTCGGGCTGATCCGCGACATCGCCGGCCAGACTAATTTGCTGGCGCTCAACGCGACCATCGAAGCGGCCCGCGCGGGCGATGCCGGCCGTGGCTTCGCCGTGGTTGCGCAGGAAGTGAAGAGCCTCGCCAGCCAGACGGCGCGCGCTACCGACGACATCACTGCCAAGATCACTGCGATCCAGCAGGCGACCCGCCAGACGGTCGATTCCAATGCCTCGATCCAGTCGACGGTCGAGGAAGTGCAGACCAGCGCCGACCGCATTCGCCAAGCGATGGAATTGCAGGCCCAGACGGTGACGATGATCACCGCTGCAGTCGACGAAACCGCGCTTGCCGCCGATTCGATGAGCTCGACCATCGCCGCGATCCGCAGCGATACCGAGAATGTCGCGCAGGATATCGACAGCGTCGAGCAAGGCTTCTGCCGCTTCTCCGAGCAAATCGAGGAGTTCCGCGCGACTACCAGCGCGTTCGTGTCTACCTTCGCTGCCTAGAATCTGAGCGCAACGCCCTCTTTGCCCCCGCCTGGCGTTTCGCTAGGCGGGGGGAATGAACATCCTGCTTACCGGCGCGAGCCGTGGAATCGGCAAGGCCACCCTTGCCGCCCTTGAAACCGCCGGCCACCGCTTGGTCGGCCAATCGACCGTCGGAAGCGCGCAACTTATCGCCGCCGACTTTACCGACCCCGATGCCCCGCGCCGCCTGTGGCAAGCCGCGTTCGATCGGCTCGACGGGCGAATCGACGTGCTGGTCAACAATGCCGGTATCTTTGAAGGCGTGGCCGACAATGCCGGCGATGACGAATGGCACGCCGCCTGGGCCAAGACACTGACCGTCAATCTCCAGGCCAGCGCCGACCTTTGCCGGCACGCCATTGCCCACTTCCGCTCGTCCGACCCGCTCAAAGGGAATGACGGCGGACGAATCGTCAACGTTGCAAGCCGTGCTGCCTATCGCGGCGATTCGCCCATGCACTGGCATTATGCCGCGTCCAAGGCCGGCATGATCGCGATGACCAAGAGCATCGCTCGGGGCTATGCCCACGAGAAGATCTTCGCCTTCGCGGTGTGCCCGGGATTCACCGCGACCGGCATGGTCGAGGAATATATCGCCAGCCGCGGGGGCGAGAAATTGCTTGCCGACATCCCATTGGGCCGCCCCGCTAACCCCGACGAAATCGCCGAGACGATCCGCTGGCTGGCGTGCGATGCCCCGCCATCGGCGACGGGCGCGGTGATCGACGTCAACGGGGCGAGCTATGTTCGCTAGCCTCGCCGCACTGGCATTGGCCGCGGGCCCCGCGTCGATCGCCGAGTGGCAATCGCAATGCGCCGGCAAGGACGGCTGGAGCGACCCCGCGCCGCCGGTCCGGATCCACGGCAACACCTATAATGTCGGCACTTGCGGGATCGTCGTCCTGCTGATCACCGGCCCGAAAGGCCATGTGCTGATCGACGGCGCGACGGCGCAAGCGGTGCCGTCGATTGCCGCCAATGTGGCTCGCCTTGGCTACCGGATGCGCGATGTCGGATGGCTGCTCAACAGCCACGAACATGTCGACCATGCCGGTGGTCTGGCGGGGTTGAAGCGGCTGAGCGGCGCCCGGCTGGCGGCGCGCACCCCCGCAGTCAGGGTGCTGACGACGGGCAAGGTCGATTGGGCCGATCCGCAATTTGGCCTGATCGACCCGATCGCGCCGGTCCGGGTCGACCGCGTAGTCAAGGATGGCGAGCAAGTTCGCTCCGACGGACTTAAGCTCACCGCGCACGCTACGCCGGGCCATACCGACGGCGGCACCAGCTGGAGCTGGCGGTCTTGCCAGGCGAAAAGCTGCGTCCGGATCGTCTTTGCCGACAGCATCAGCGCCGTGTCGCGCGACGGCTATCGCTTCACCGATCATCCCGAGCGGGTGGCGCCGTTCCGGGCAACCTTCGCCCATCTCGCCGCGCTCGACTGCGACCTGCTCGTCTCGCCGCACCCCGCAGCGAGCAATTTGATCGAGCGGCTGGCAGGCAAGGCGCCCTTGTTCAATCGCGGTGGGTGCTCGGCTTATGCCGCAATGGGCCGGGCGAACCTCGACAAACGGCTGGCAAGAGAGGCGAAAAAATGAGCTGGCGGGTCACGCTCCATTGCACCCGCGGCGAAGCCGAGGCGGTGCCCGACAGCGATCATCTGCTTCAGTTCAGCGACTCGCCGCCGGTGATTGTCGCCGACGAGCCCGACCCCCACGCCCCCGACGACTGGCGGATCCATGCGTATTTCAGCGACCAGCCGACGACCCAGGAGCTGGTGCTGCTGAGGCGCATGGCGGCGGGCGGCGAGCCGGAGATCGAGCATCTCGGCGAAGACGATTGGGTGACGATGAGCCAGTCGGGACTCGAGCCGATCCGCGCCGGGCGCTTCTTTGTTCACACTCCGAGCATCATATGCGACGCGCAGTTGATCAGCTTCGAGATTGACGCCGGACTCGCCTTCGGGACGGGGCACCATGATACCACCGCCGGCTGCCTCGAAGCGCTCGATCGCCTTGAAAAGTCAGGGAAAAGTTTCGCCAACATTGCCGATATTGGTACCGGCACCGGCCTGCTCGCCTTCGCCGCGCTCGCCCTGTGGCCCGAAGCGAAGGGCATCGCCACCGACATCGACCCGATCAGCATCGACGTCACCGTCGACAACGCCCGGATCAACCATGTCACGGTCGGCCATGGGGCGGGCGAGCTGCTGCTGGTGGTGGCCGACGGGATGGACCATGAAATGCTGGTCGCGCGCGCGCCGTTCGACCTGCTGATCGCCAACATCCTGGCCGGGCCGCTGATCGAGCTCGCACCGAGCTTCGCCAAGGCGGTCGCGCCCGGGGCGAGCCTGGTGCTGGCCGGGCTGCTCGACACCCAGGCCGACGCGGTGATCGCCGCCTATCAGGCCGAGGGAATGGCGCTTGCCGAGCGCGGAGCGGGCGAATGGTCCGTTATAATACTGCAAGCGGCTTGACCGAGCCGGTTGGAACCCGCTCCGAAGGTGCGCGTTCGTTACGCAACGAAAACTAAAAAATTCAACAGGGAGTGACCAACATGGCCGATGACAAGGACCCGATCGTCGAACGCACCACGATCGTCGAGACCGGCGGCGGCGGCGGCAACGGCGGCATCCTCGCCGTAGTGCTGCTGATCATCGTCATCCTCGTCCTGCTGTTCGTGTTCAAGGACGAACTCGGCTTTGGCGGAAGCAAGGATACCGACATCAACATCCCCAATTCGATCGACGTCAACATCAACTGACGACCACGATCCGCTGCGACTGCCTTTGACGGTGGCCGCGAGCAAGCGTAACGACCCCTTCGTTTCCCGGCGGAA
>JAJAZM010000020.1 GCA_026785645.1 Sphingomonas bacterium
GACTTGGCAAAGGATGCCCCGCCTTCGATCAGCGTGTCCCACCACACCGTATAACCACGCGCGGTTAGCGCGGCGGCGAGCTGCTGCGCGCGTTTGCCGTCGGCATGCGCGTAACTCAGGAAGATCGTCGGCTGACTGGTCTCGCTCGGCATCGGACGTCCCCGCCCCCTCGGGATCATCAGAGCCTATCTTGTCCCCAGCAGCATTGGAATAGCGCCCGATTAGCGGGTGAAATCGATGTGGACCTTGACCCAGGTGCCGACCTGCGGCTTGCCGTCGATCATCGGCGGGCGAATGCGGAACTGCCAGCCCGCCAAGCGAAGCGCGCGGCCGAGCCCCGATCCGGGCGGCGATTCGCCGATCGACTGGCAATTTTCGACGCGATTGTCGGGGATCGTCTTGCACGCCACCTCGGCCCACGACCCCGGCTCGATCGATCGTTGGGGCAGATAGCCGGCCAGTTCGGCATCGGTCGGCTCGCGATACCATTCGGCCTTGTACAATGTCGCCCCGCCCGGCCCGGTGCCGACCGCGGCCGAATTCGCGCCCTGGCTCTTGCCCTGCCCTCCGGCCGATCCGAGCTTCGAAATATCGGCGGCGGCAAATTCCTCGCTGGTCAGCTTGAGGAATGGCGACTTGGCAAGCGGGGTCGGCGGAAGCCTGGGTCTGGTCGGCTGCGGCACCTTCGGCGGCGCCTTGGCCTTCGCCTCGGCCGATTTGGCCGGCGCCCGGTCGACTGGCGCCTGCGGGCTCGGGATCAGTTCGACCAATGTCGGCTGGCTCTGCTTGCGTCCGGTCCATGACGCCGGTCCAAGCCCGAACAGCACCAGCAGGAACAGCAGTTCGGCAACCAGCGTCAGCCCGATCACCAGCGCCCGCTGCCTGACGCTCGGGCGCCGCCAGTCGGCGCGCAATTCGGGCGTGGCGGGGTGCATCACCGCCGCCCCTAACCCGCGATGATGGTCGGAAAAAGTCCCATTCGACGAGCAGTGTCGTTCACGCCAGTGAATCGACCGCGGCGACCACCGTGGCGGCGGGATCGGGCTGATCGCGCCGTCGCAGCGCGTCGCCGGTCGCACGCGCCCGCTGCCCAAGCGCCTCGTCATGATAAAGCGCGACCAAATCGGCACCGAATTTGTCGGGATCGATCGCCCCCGACGTGGCGTGGCCGCCAAGCCCGGCGCGGGTCACCGCCTGGCCGATCAGATATTTCTCCAGGTCATGATGGCACACCACCTGCGGCAGCCCCGCTGTCATCGCCGCACAGACCAGGCCGTGTCCGCCGTGCGACACCACCAGCCGCGATCGCTCGGCAATTGCGGTGAACGCGATTGGCTCGGCCTCGACCGCAAACCCGAAGTCCGACAGCGCCCGCCGTAGCGCGTCCGACGCGCGCGGGGGATGAATCCGCACCGGCAAGCCCGATGCCGCAAGCCCCCGCCACAACGGCGCCTCCGCCGACATCCCCTCGGGGCAATAAACGAAGATCTCCTCGCCCGCCCCGGCGCGCGCGGCAAAATCGGTCGGCACCGGCCGCGCCAGCACTTCGCACCGCTCACCCGCGTAAGGATCGAGCTCGGCATATGTCACCGCCAGCGCGCGATCGGCCTCGAACACCAGCGGAAGCGCCGCCAGCGGCACGGTCCCGACCATGCCCAGTCCTTCGTTGATCGCCTCAAGCAAAGCATTCTGGTCGACCGCGCCCGTCCCGTCGACCAGTTGCGGCAATTGCGCCATCGTCGCCGGGGGCCGACCGAACCCGGTGCCTACCGCGATCGACGGCAATGTCCCACGCGCCGCGAGCAGCAGAAATGGCGCATATTCGGCGATCACCAAATCGGGCCGGATCGCGCCGAACAAATTACGCCAGCCGCCGACCATCGCCGCGACGATTCCGCGCTCGTCCATTCCCAGCCGCGCGATTATATCGGCCATTCCGGTCGCCGGTACCTCCGCCCGCCGCGCGCCCGACACCAGCATCCTTGGGCTGACCGGTGCCTGCCACACTGCCGATCCCCCCGCCTCGCCCGCGCTCAGCGCATCGATCCGCTGGACTGCGAACGCCACTTCATGGCCAGCGCCGCGCAAGCTCGTGCCAAGCTCTGCCAACCGCACCGCATGGCCACGGTTGGCGCCCAATTCCCAGCCGATCAAAACCCGTGCCATCGCCCGGCTAGATCCCGCCTACGGTCACCGTATAGCCCGCCGCTTCAAGGTCGCGGCCCAACCCCTCGGACACCCGCCGCGCAAGCGCCTCATCCTCCGACCGGACTACGAAATTGCCGCCGACCTTGCCCTGTTTGAAAAATGGATAGCTGCCGATCGACACGCCATCATTGGCCTGTTCCGCGCTCCGCAGCAGTTCGGCGACCTCGCTTTCGGGCGCAAACGCGCCGATCGTCACCGACACCAGGGGCCGCCCGCCTTCCAGCGTCCCGGTCAGCGCGTCGAGCATCCCTGCGGTAATATGCGGCACCCCGGCCATCACGAACAGATTGCCGATCCTGATCCCCGGCGCCCCCGACATTCGGTTGACGATCAATTCCGCCCCCTCGGGCACCCGCGCCATCCTGAGCCGTCCCTCATTGATCCCGCCCTTGTCGGCATAATAAGCCTCGAGGATAGCGCGCGCCTCGGGGTGCACCACCACCCCGACGCCAAGCGCCACCGCCACCGCATCGACCGTGATATCGTCATGAGTCGGCCCGATCCCGCCGGTGGTGAACAGATAATCGTTGCGCGCCCTTAAGGCGTTGACCGCCTTGACGATCGCCGCCTCGACATCGGCCACCACCCGCACTTCGGCGAGGCGGATGCCCTGCACATTGAGCCAGCTGGCGATCTGCGCGACATTCCTGTCCTGCGTCCGCCCCGACAATATTTCGTCGCCGATCACCACCAATGCGGCGGTCCACACTCTGCCCAACGTCTTGCCTCCAGTCGACTTATCCGGTCCCCTACCCTATCTTGTGCGCATGACCGAATATATCCTCGTCGGCGCCGAAGACCGCGTCGAAGCCCGCTCCAACACGATCAAGCTCCACGGCCCCGATGGCTTTGAGGGGATGCGCCGCGCCGGCCGGCTCGCCGCCGAAATCCTCGACGCGCTCGTCCCCCACGTCGTCCCCGGCGTCACCACGCAGGACATTGACGATATCGTCTACCGCATGACGCTTGACGGCGGCGGCACTCCCGCGACGCTCGGCTATCGTGGCTACACCAAAAGCTGCTGCACCTCGATCAACCATGTCGTGTGCCACGGCATCCCCGCCGACAAGGCGCTCAAGGACGGCGACATCGTCAATGTCGATGTCACCCCGATCCTCGATGGCTGGCACGGCGACACCAGCCGCATGTACCTCGTCGGCGACGTCGCGTTGAAAGCCCGCAAATTGGTCGACGTAACCTACGAATGCCTGATGCTCGGGCTCGAGCAGGCCAAGCCCGGCAACCGCCTCGGCGACATCAGCCACGCCATCCAGGCGCACGCCGAAAAGCATCGTTACGGCGTGGTCCGCGATTTCTGCGGTCACGGCGTCGGTCGGCTGTTCCACGACAGCCCCGAAGTGGTCCACGCCGGCCGCCCCGGCACCGGCCCCGAATTGAAGCCCGGCATGTTCTTCACCGTCGAGCCGATGATCAACATCGGCCGGGCTGAGTGCAAGATGCTCGACGACGGCTGGACCGCAGTCACCCGCGACCGCTCGCTAAGCGCCCAGTTCGAACATTCGATCGGGATTACCGAGACCGGGCATGAGGTGTTCACCAAAAGCCCGAAGGGCCTGGACAAGCCGCCTTACTGAAGCCTCAGTTCCACCCCGTCACCATGGCCTCGGCCGGGGCGACGTCCTCGGGGAAGTCGACTTCGCCCCACTCCTCGCCTTCGATGTCGAGCGTCCACACTTCGCCATTCTGCGCCAGGTGATGGATCACGCGGAGGTACCAGATCGTCGTCCCCTCGCTGGTCCGCATCGCGCGGTCGATCGCGTCGGCAAAGCGCTCGGCCCCGCCCCCGCGAAACGCCAGCAGCCCGATCGATTCGGCGTTGACCCCCTCCTTGATCCGCTTGCCGATCGCGCGCAGCCGCCCGTCGTCGGCGACGATGACCTTCATGTCGTCATCGTCATAGTCGGGCTTGCGGTCGATCGTGACGCAGATCCCGTCGCGGTCGGCATTGCCCACCACCCGCGCCATCAGCGCGTTCGACACCAATGTATCGCCGTTCCACACCAGGCAGTCGCCGGTCAGTTCGCCGCGCACAAGATAGAGCGAACCCAAATTATCGGCCACCTTGAAGAACGGATTGAAGACCGTCCGCACCTTCGGCCCGCCGCTGCGCTTGGCCAACACCGCCTCGATCAGGTCGTCGCGGAAGCCGGTCACCACCACCACTTCCTCGACCCCATTCGCGGCAAGCGTGTCGAGCTGCCGGTCGAGCAGGCTGCGCCCGCCGAACTTGATCAGGCATTTGGGCCGGTCGTCGGTCAGGTGACCGAGGCGCGAGCCCTGGCCGGCGGAAAGGATGATGGCTTTCATGGGCCCGCCGTGTCGCGATCAATTGCGGCAGCGGTGCGGCAAGCCTAGGCTGGCTCCCATGAAAAAGGTCGAAGCCATCATCAAGCCGTTCAAACTCGACGATGTGAAGGACGCGCTTCACGACGCCGGGGTGAGCGGGATCACGGTCAGCGAAGTCAAGGGCTTTGGCCGCCAGAAAGGCCATACCGAGCTCTATCGCGGCGCAGAATATGTCGTCGATTTCCTGCCCAAGGTGAAGGTCGAAGTGGTGTGCGAGGACGACCAGGTCGACCGCGTCGTCGAAGCGATTGAAAGCGCCGCACGCACGGGGCGAATCGGCGACGGCAAGATTTTCGTGGTGCCGGTCGAGCAAGCAGTCCGGATCCGCACCGGGGACCGGGGTCCGGACGCGATCTAGGCGTGATTGACCCCAGCCCAAATCGCGAACTGCTCGCCTCGATGTCGCCCGACGATTTGCGCACCGCGATGCGCAGCCTCGGTTACCGCACCCAGTCCGACCTAGCCGCCGCGATCGGGGTCAGCCGCTCGACCGTCAGCCTGTGGCTCGAGGGAAAGGTCGGGGTGCCCCGCCCTGTCGCTATGTTGCTGAGAATGCTGATCGCCGCCCAACGACGGTCGTTCTAGGCATCATTCGACCACATACCGACGATCACTTGCCGCCAATCCGCTGGTCGAGCGCGACCGTGTAACCGCGACCATTCCACAAATAAGCGCGAAATTGCCGGACGCCGTTCGGTCGCACGCGCCATTCCCAGCCAAGCGTCCGATCCCCCGATTGCCCGCGGCCATAATCGTCGGGCGCAATGCCCCCCGGCCCCGGCTTGCGCGATGGTGGCGCACTCAGCGGCGGCCCCGGGGCGCGTCCTTTGCAGGAACCCGTGCGCAAGATCGGCTTGGTGCGCGCGGCGATCGGCCGTTTGAGCGTGTGGCGGCCATCCGAGATCCATTGCCACCCGCCGTCATGCTGCTCCCACACGGTGGTGAAAAAGCCACTGGTTCGTTTGTCGGCGCTTCGCCACGGACCGGTATTGACCGCAAGGCGGCCGTCGCACGACACGTAACTCGCGTTGGGCGACCATTGCGAGGCTTTGGCCGGATCCTGCTTTCCTTTGAGGAAATCCCGCGCCCAAATCGCCTGCGGCGTGAACATCACCGCATCGGGGTGGGCATATTGGCGCGATGCCGTCCACTGACCCTTTTGCCGCGCATCCTGGCCAAACGCGCGCTCGGCGTCGACCGCATTGGGCGCCGCAGCAAGCACGGCAAGAAGTGATACCAGCATCAAAAGTCGTTCCAATCGTCAACGTCAGCGCACAATAACCTGTGCCCAATACGCATGACGAAGCGAAATGGGCGCTAAGCAGCGGGAATGTCCGCTGTGGGTGGAGTGCGGGCCGCGCGGGCGTGAGGTTAGTCTGCCAGTCTCTCTTGGCGCATTTTTACCATTACGACGAGGCCGCTGTCCTGCCAGTCGTATATGAGTTCGCCGCCGAGTTGCCCTGAAACACTGCGCGCGATAAGCCGACTTCCGTAGCCTTTCAGAACCGGCTCCTCGTTAATTGGAGGGCCACCAGTTTCGGCCCAAATCACGCTGATGTCGTCTCCATCGATCTTGCTCGACACATCCAGGAACCCTGTGGCACAGGAAAGTGCGCCATATTTGACGGAGTTGGTCGCCAACTCGTGAATTACCATTGCAAGCGCAGTTGCTGTCCGCTCCCCGACCCCCATTCGCGCGACAGCTACTCGGATGCGACCGGAAAAGGCCGCCGTCTCGTCATACGGGGCAAGAAGCACGGAAATGAGGTCGCCCAACAAAGCGGCCTTGCCCTGCTCACCTGGCAGCGGACGCACGAGATCATGGGCGCGGCCTAAAGACGTTAGCCGTGTTGTCAGTTCACTGGTCATTGCTTCAACCGACAAGGCCGATCGACCTGTAAGCTGAGTCAGGCCCGTTGCGATGGCGAGAAGGTTCTTGACCCTGTGGCTCATCTCCCCGGCGAGCAATTCACTGCCTTCCTCGGCTTGCTTGCGGCCGGTCACGTCGAGAAAAATCCCAAACATCACGCCGTCGACAATCCCGACGTCCGCACCCTGTCCGCGCGCCGAGATCCATCGAACTTCCTCGCCGAGACAGATTCGGAAGTCGATCTCGTAGGATCCGGCGACCGAGCGCGTGGCGGAGAAGCCTGCCCGAACCCTGTCGCGATCAGCAGGGTGGATGTGGGTGGAAAGCTCCTCGAAGCTGACCTGGTCGGCCCATGGCAAGCCCCAAAGCTCAAACGACCTCTCGTCCATCGCGAACTGGTCGACGTCGACGCGCCATGACCAAAGGGCAACGCAAGCAGCCTCGACCGCTAAACGAAGCTGCTCTTCCTGCCACAATGGCGCTTTCGGCTTACCGGCCAACAAACCTTCTCGATTAACGTTAGGACGAGGCAGCTGTGTCCGTCTTGACGAGACTGCGCAAGTGCGCCCGCACCATCAGACTGTAAAGTGTTTGGCGGCAATGTCAGCAATAGGTCGAAAGCGGACATTAGCCTCTAGTCCGTCAGAGCTCGAGAGCCGACGCTAAGATAACGCTTTCCTACACCTTTAAATTTGTTCCATAGGGGTTCATGAATAACGAACAAGAATTACCAGAACAAGATGACGCCGACGAAATCCCTGACCTCCCCGACCGCCGCGCCGAGATCGCGCATCACATGGCGGCGCTTGAGGATCTTGCCGATCTTTCCGCGCGAACCGACGACCAAAGTTGATTCTGAAGTTGATGAACCCCCGTTTGACCCCCCTCGAGCGAGTCGATGGGTGAAATCTTCACGCCGCCCGTGACTCTCACACGCGCTTCCGCAAATCGCTGTCGCTAAAGGCGGTCGGGGGCCGTGTGATTCTCAAATTCAGCGAATGGAACTGGTCATGGCGAGCGAAGCGGCGAAGATCTTGAAGGCCATCGAGGATCAGGAAATCGAATGGGTCGACCTTCGATTTACCGATCCCAAGGGAAAGTGGCAGCATCTCAGCATGGTCGCCGGCGCGATCGACGAGGATATGCTGACCGACGGTTTCATGTTCGACGGCAGCTCGATCGAGGGCTGGAAGGCGATCAACGAGAGCGACATGATCCTCAAGCCCGATTTGTCGGCGACCTACATCGACCCCTTCTCCGCCACCCCGATGATGATCGTCGTGTGCAACATCGTCGAACCCTCGACCGGCGAGCTCTACAATCGCGACCCGCGTTCGACCGCGACCCGCGCCGAGGCCTATCTCAAGGCGACCGGGGTCGGCGACACCGTGTTCGTCGGCCCCGAAGCCGAGTTCTTCATGTTCGACGACGTCCGATTCGAGGATAGCTACGCCACCAGTTTCTACGCGCTCGACGATATCGAGCTGCCGGGCAATTCGTCCAAGCAATATGACGGCGGCAACCTCGCTCACCGGCCGCGCGCCAAGGGCGGCTATTTCCCCGTCGCCCCGGTCGACAGCGCCGGCGACATCCGCGCCGAAATGGTCTCGACCATGCTCGACATGGGGCTGCCGTGCGACAAGCATCATCATGAAGTCGCGGCCGCCCAGCATGAGCTCGGGCTGACCTATGGCAAATTGGTCGAAACCGCCGACCGCATGCAGGTCTACAAATACGTCGTCCACATGGTCGCGCAGGCCTATGGCAAGACCGCCACCTTCATGCCCAAGCCGATAGCCAGGGATAATGGCTCGGGCATGCACACCCACATGTCGATCTGGAAGGGCGGCAAGCCGCTGTTCGCGGGCAATGGCTATGCCGGCCTGTCGGAAATGGCGCTCTATTTCATCGGCGGGGTGATCAAGCATGCCCGCGCCTTGAACGCCTTCACCAACCCGACCACCAACAGCTACAAGCGGCTCGTCCCCGGCTTCGAAGCCCCGGTTTTATTGGCCTATTCGTCGCGCAACCGCTCGGCCTCGTGCCGCATTCCCTATGGCGCGGGCGACAAGGCCAAGCGCGTCGAGTTCCGCTTCCCCGACGCCATGGCCAATCCCTATCTTGCCTATTCCGCGCTGCTGATGGCCGGGCTCGACGGCATCCAGAGCCGGATCCACCCGGGCGAGGCGATGGACAAGAATCTCTACGACCTTCCACCGGCTGAGCTGGTCAATGTGCCGACCGTCTGCGGCTCGCTTCGCGAAGCCCTGGTCAGCCTCGACAACGACCGCGCCTTTTTGACCAAGGGCGACGTGTTCAGCGACGACCAGATCGACGCCTATATGGAATTGAAGTGGGACGACGTGATGCGTTGGGAGACCACCCCCAGCCCGGTCGAGTTCGACATGTATTATTCGTCCTGATCATTCCTCCCCGAGCTTGCTCGGGGAGGGGGACGGGCGAAGCTGTGGAGGGGCTTTTCGAACAATTAGAGAAACAGCCAGAATTAGCCCTTTCGTAACCAACGCGCGTCAATATGCCCGGACCATGGCATGCGAGGTCCGATCGATG
Organism: Sphingomonas bacterium; assembly: GCA_026785645.1. Classification (GTDB taxonomy): domain Bacteria; phylum Pseudomonadota; class Alphaproteobacteria; order Sphingomonadales; family Sphingomonadaceae; genus Sphingomicrobium. The sequence goes on from JAJAZM010000020.1 coordinate 9,017, forward strand.
AACAGTTTCCGCTCCGCGCTCAACAAGGGCGAGGGCCTCCACCCGTCCGGCCCGTTGATGCCGGGCAAGAAACCGTCGGGAGCCAATGAATCCAAGGGTTTGGGTTCGGTTCCGGTGGCGCGCGAGGCCACCCGCAACGTCGACCACCGCGACGATGATCGCCACCGCCTGCAGGCCGAACATGCAACCTTGAAGGTGGCGCGCAAGAATCACGAGGTCGACCTGATCAACCTGTCGGGCGGCGGCGCGATGATCCGCACCGATGTCGAGCTTGCCATGTGGCAGAAGGTACATCTCGGGCTCGGCGATTGCCAGCCGGTCGAATGCGCCGTCCGCTGGATCCGCGGCGATCGCATCGGCCTCGAATTCGCCCATGAAACCCAGGTCGGCGGCGACAGCGACCAGCGCGACGCGATGCTGCTCGACGCGTTGCAGCGTTCCTTCCCCGAGTCCGCCTCGCCAGCAGCGCCCGCCAAGCCGCCGGTGGCGCCCGCCCCGGCCAGGCCGGTCGCGGAGCCGACCGGCGAACAGCGGCGCACCGAGCTTCGCCATCCGCTCATCTGGTGGGGCGAAATCCATTACAATCACGACACCAACCGGGTCCGCCTGCGCAACATCTCCGAGCAAGGTGCGCTGGTCGACAGCGATGTCGCCTTCGCCAGCGATGCCGAAGTATTGCTCGACCTCGGTGCCGCGGGGCAGCATTTCGCGACCGTCACCTGGTCGCGCGGCGACCAGGTCGGCCTGCGGTTTGCAAGCCCGTTCGACATCGCCTCGCTGGCCAAGGTGAAGCCCGAGGTGGCGACCCATCAATGGGCCCGTCCATCCTATCTCAAGAGCGGGCGCCAGACCGAGGCCGATTGGGCCAATGGCTGGCAAAGCCCGACCGTCAACCAGCTCCGCGACGACCTTGAAGGCTTTCTCAAGCGCTAACGGCGGCGGTGGATGACGGCGACCTTGTCGGCGTAAATCCGCTCCCACGCTGGGTCTGAATCGAGCCGGCCGATAAGGCCTGAATAGCGCGGGGCGAGCATCGTCCACTTAAGGTCGTACCGCCGGGCGGCGCGGTCGAAGGCCAGCCGGTTGCCGTTCAGGATATGCTGGTAATCGGCGAAAAACGCATCGCCATACATGTCCGACCGCCCGTCGATATACGGCTTGATCCCGGCCAGGATCAGCGGGCCGCCGAAGTCATAGCCGTTGAGCCCCGGCGACGACCGGAGATCGTCCGGAAGCGCCGCAATTGCGGATTTGGGGTTGGCTCCATTCTCCGCCGGCTCGAGCGGGGTGAGGATGCGGAACAGCAACAGTCCGGTCAGCGCCGATGCAAGGCCGACCGCGACCAGTCGCCTTTGCTGCGGCTCAGCGAACAATGCCGGTCTCGTCCCCCGCCCCATCGCCCTCGGCAGCAGCATTGCGGCGATGATCGCAAGCACCGCCTGGTGCCGCATCTGGTGGAAGGCGAGCAACAACAGCAACGCCAGCAGCCCCGCCATCACCGGCCGAAGCCTGACCCCGCGCCACGCCATCAGCAACGCGGCAATCCCCAGCGCGACGAAGAAATAGGGCGTCCGCCCCCAGTTGCTCGGCCGCCATTCGACGATCAACGTCAGGGTCTTCAGCTGCGCCACTTCGATCGGATAGAGGAAATTGTGGATGCCGTTGGGATTGACCATCGCCGCGAGCGCGGCGGCAATCCCGAACACCAGCCAGCCACGCACCGCCGGCCAGCGCCATCTGGCCTCAAGGCAAGCATCGAGCGCGAACACCGCGGCGATCACCAGCCCGATGGCGAAGCTGGCGTGGAGATTGGCCCACAGGATCATCAGCGCAGCGGCGGCGAGCGGCGGCGTGCGGCCGTCGTCGCGGGCCTTGAGCAACAGGCTGAGCCACACTGCGAGCATCACCCACCCGAGCAAATGCGGACGCGCCAATGTCATCGGAATAAGGATCAGGTTCAACAGGATAACGGTAACCGCGATGCCGAGCGGCCCGACCCACCGCCGCGCTTGCCCGACGATCACCAGGTGCAGCGCAACGAGCGCCGCAGTGACCACCGCCGCCACCCCACCGAACCCGGCAACGCGGTGTGCGGCGCCGTAAATCAGCTGCGATCCCCATTCGAATGCCATCCACGGCTGGCCCGCAAAAGTGAACGAGAATGGATCTTCATATGGGACGCTGCGATGGTCGAGCATCCATTGCCCTGCGGCGATATGCCAGCGCACATCGCCGTCGTTGAAGATGGTCAGCGAACTACCCAGCGCGATCGGCACCAGCAAGCCGAACACCACCAGCACCAGCCGCTCGATGTCGGCGCGGTCAATCGTCATTGATCAGGCTGCTATGCTTGGTCTCACGCATTCGGATATAGGCAATCAGCGACCCAAGGATGACCACCGAGACGTAGATGTAGAACCACCGTTCGTGGCCGATCTGCTTCAAATAGAGCGCGACATATTCCGCGGTCCCGCCGAACAGGGTGTTGGCGATGGCGTAGGGCAAGGCGACCCCCAACGCGCGGATGTGGGCCGGGAAAAGCTCGGCCTTCACCACCGCGTTGATCGAGGTATAGCCGGTGACCATCACCAGCGCCGCCATCACCAGACCGAACGCGGCGAGCGGGCTGGTCGTGGTCTCGAGCGCGACGAACAAGGGATAAGTGGTGAGCGCCCCGGCGATCCCGAAGAAGATCATCACCGGCCGACGCCCGATGCGGTCCGACAAAGCGCCGCCGACCGGCTGGAGCAGCATGAATACGAACAAGGCGGCGGTCATGATCCGCGACGCCACCGCGCGGTCGAAGCCGACGGTGTTGGCGAGATATTTCTGCATGTAGGTGGTGTAAGCATAGAAGGCGAGCGTCCCCCCCGCGGTCAGTGCCATGACCAGCAGCGCCTCCCTGGGATGGTCGCGAAACAGGTTGGCGCCGCTCGATTTGGGGCGATTGCCGGCGGCCGCGACCTTCTGGTAATTTTCGGTCTCGGTGAGGTTGCGACGAATGACGAACACTACCACCGCCAGCACCGCCCCGATCCCGAACGCAATGCGCCAGCCGACCCGCTCCATCCCCGCCTCGCCCAATTGCGACTGGAGGACGAGCAGCAGCGCCAGCGCGAGCAATTGCCCGGCGATCAGCGTGACATATTGGAAGCTCGACCAGAAACCGCGCCGTTCCTTGCCCGCCATCTCCGACAAATACGTCGCGCTCGAACCATATTCGCCGCCCAGGCTCAGCCCCTGGATCATCCGCGCCACGATCAGCACCGCCGGCGCGAGCAATCCAGCGGTGGCATACGTCGGTGCGCACGCGATCATCAGCGAGCCGAGGCACATCAGCGACACCGACAACGTCAGCCCGGCTTTGCGCCCGCGCCGGTCGGCGTACATCCCCATCACCCACGCCCCGATCGGCCGCATCACAAACCCGACCGCGAACACCGCTGCGGTGTTTAGCAATTGCGCGGTAGTGTCGCCCTTGGGGAAGAACACCGGCGCGAAGTAGAGCGCAAACGCCGAATAGACATACCAGTCGAACCATTCGACCAGGTTCCCCGCGCTTCCACCGACGATGTTGGTCAGCCGCCGCCTGGCGTCAACCACCGGGCGTCACCTCGGCCCTCGCCCGCGCCCGCGCCGCCGCGCCACTGCCATAGATCGCATAGAGGATCAGGCCGATAACCTGCGCTCCGACAAAGAATAGCTGGGTCTTGGTCGGCAGGCTGATGAACAGATAGAGGCAGCCGAGGATTCCGCCGATCCCGATCACCCATGGCAATGGCGCGCGGAATTTGCGCTCCCGGTCGGGCTCGCGCACCCGCAGCACGAGCATCGCCGCGCACACCGCGACGAACGCCACCAATGTCCCGGCATTGGCCAGCGCGGCGATGTCTGCCAGCGGGACAAGCCCGGCGATGATCGACACCACGACCGCGGTGAAGATGGTGATCCGTACCGGGGTTCCACGCGACGACACCCGCGCCAGGCTGGCGGGGAGCAGGCCGTCGCGCGCGACGGTGAAGAAGATCCGGCTCTGCCCGAAGAAGAAGGCGAGGATCACCGTCGGAAGCGCAATCACCGCCGAGGCGCCGAGCACCCGCGCCGCCCAACCTTGATCGATCTCGCGCAGGATCAGCGCCAGCGGCTCGGGGCTGTCGGCGAAGCGGGTGGTGACCACCGCGCCGATCGCCGCCGCCGCGACCACCATGTAGATAATCACGCACAGCACCATCGATCCGACAATTCCGATGGCGAGGTCGCGGCCAGGATCCTTGGCTTCCTCGGCCGCAGTGGCGATGGCTTCGAACCCGTAGAAAGCGAAGAAAATGATCGCCGCCGCAGCCATCACCCCGACC
>JAJAZM010000021.1 GCA_026785645.1 Sphingomonas bacterium
ACATCGACCTTCGACCAGTCGATGTCATAAGCGAACACCGCGCTGGTCGCGTCGGCGAAGCTGAGGCCCGCGCGGTCGGCGGCGATCCAGTCGGCATTCGGCACGCGGACACCGGAGGTGGTGCCATTCCAGGTGAACAGCACGTCGCTGTTCCAGTCGACCGTCGCCAGATCGGGAAGCGTTCCATAATCGGCGCGGATCACAATCGGGTCGAGCTTCAACTGCTTGACTGCATCGGTCACCCAGCCCTCGCCGAAACTCTCCCACGCCAGCGCGGTGACGGGGCGAGCCCCGAGCATCGCCCACATCGCCATTTCATAGGCGCCGGTATCCGACCCGGCGACGATCGCGATACGGTGGCTGTCGGGCAGGCCCAGCGTCTCGCGCATCAGGTCGATTGCCAGCTTGAGCCGCGCCTTGCCAAGGCCGCTGCGATGCGATCGGCCGAGCACTTGCGTGTCGAGTTTGTCGGGAGCCCAGCCCGGCGGCTTGGCGCAGGGTCCGGACGAAAAATACGGGTGCGCCGGGCGCACGGTCGGCTTGTCACTCATCGGAACTCTCCTTGCAGAGAGCCAAATCCTTCTCGCAAAGCCAATCCTTTGCACAAGAAGCATGCGCCGCGTTGGGACGGCGTGGCCCGCCGCCGCAGGTACAGCGTTTCGCTCGACGAACAAGCGCCAAGCGAATATTTCGCTCTTGCTTGCCTCACCAAATTATCAACCTTGAGGAGATTCGACCGGCGATATTCCGCCGAATTGAGGCTTAGCGGGAGGCTCCCGCCTCACACAAAAGCGTCCCATCTCCTAATCCACAGCAACAAGAATATTCGTTTCGTCCCAGTGTCGAAGCGGTTCGTCCTTAACGCGGGAACAAGAGGTTGAATTGCTTAACCATTCGGGGACAAGTTTCGGCTCCAGCCAAACGTGGGCAAACGTGCGGCTGGAATATGGGGCGGGGAAGCTCCGGTTTTTGATGATTTCAAAGCGCCGCGCGGGGCTTGCCTTCGCGTGACGCACGAATGAATTTTGGAGCGACGATCCTATGACCATTTTGTCGACAGCCCCGGGCGCGTTGTTTCGCGGTCGTGATTTGTTCGTCCATGACGGTCGCCAGCTCCGCCGCCTCCGACTGTCGAGCAATCTCCAATTGCTGTTTGCCATTGCCCTTGGCCTGTTGATCGCTTTCTCGACCTTCTCGCTGGTGCGCTTCCTGTCCCCGTCGGCCGCACCAACCGTGGTTGCCGCCGTATCCGACGACATGGCGCGCCTTGCCGCGATGACCGAGCAAAAGATCAAGATCATTGAAGAACGCCAGCAACTGCTCGCCTCGATGCTCGCCGGCCATGACGTCGACCCCGCCATCCTGCGCCAGATCGCGACCACCAACGCGGCGGCCCAGCTCGGCCAGGGCGGCCCTTACGAACCGGTCAAGGCCAACAGCGATTCGACCTTCAAGCAACTTTTCTCGAGCTGGAAAAAGCTCGACAATCTCCAGATCGGCGCGATCGCCGTGCCGTCCGAGAAGCCGGTCCGCATGGCCGCCTTCACCTCGGGCTATGGCGTCCGTTCCGACCCGTTCGGTGGCGGCGCGGCGCGCCACATGGGGATCGATCTCGCGGGACCGGTCGGCACGCCAATCTATGCCACGGCCGACGGCGTGGTCAGTGCATCGGGCTATAACAATGGCGGTTACGGCAATCTCATCAAGCTCGATCATGGCCGCGGCGTCGAGACCCGCTACGGCCATTTGTCGGCGATGCTGGTCGTGGCCGGCCAGCGCGTTGCCCGCGGCCAGATGATCGGCCGCATGGGCTCGACCGGCCGCTCGACCGGCAGCCACCTTCACTATGAAGTGCGGATAGAGGGCAAGGCCGTTAATCCGATCCCGTTCATGAAATCGACCGATTATCTCCTCGCCATGCAGAAGAGCGGTGGCGGGATCTCGATGGACGCGCACCAGGTTGCGCTTGGCGGGCCGCAGCCGGCCGCGCGCCGCTAGCCTTGCCGCGTCGGGCCGCGCGCCCTATCTATTTGGTGTGACCATCCCCGTCTCCCTCACCAATTCCGCTGCGCGCCGAGTCTCGGTAATCGCACAAAAGCTCGGAAAACCGCCAGTTTTGCGGCTGTCGGTCGATGGCGGCGGGTGCGCCGGCTTCTCCTACAATTTCGCCTTAGGCGACCCCGCGCCACATGATGCTCGCAGTGTGACCGATGGCGTGACTTTGATCGTCGATCCGGTCAGCCTCGACCTCGTCGCCGGCTCGGCGGTCGACTATGTCGAGGATCTCGGCGGCTCGGCGTTCAAGGTCACCAACCCCAATGCGGCTTCGGGCTGCGGCTGCGGATCGAGCTTCTCGGTCTAGTGAAGCTGGTCACCTACAATCTCAACGGGATCCGCGCGCGGCTCCCGCGATTGCTCGACTATCTCTACCGCGAGAAGCCCGACGTGGTCTGCCTCCAGGAATTGAAATGCGCCGACGAGTCGCTGCCGATCGGGGATATCGAGGGTGCTGGCTATCATGCGGTATGGCACGGCCAGAAAGGCTTTAACGGAGTCGCAGTTCTCAGCCGAAGCGGCGAGCCGATCCTTCGCCAAATGGGGCTTCCCGGCGACATCGACGACAGCCACAGCCGCTACATCGAGGCTGAAGTCGACGGTCTGGTGGTCGCGTCAATCTATTTGCCCAACGGCAATCCGATCGGCACCGAGAAGTTCGATTACAAGCTGAAATGGATGGAACGATTGCGGTTGCACGCCGCGGACCTGCTCGCCGCCGAACGCTCGACCGTGCTGGCGGGAGATTACAACGTCATCCCAGAGGACCGCGATACCTTTTCGCGCCGGGCAATGGCGGGGGATGCACTGTTCCAGCCCGAGAGCCAGGCGGCCTATCGGCAAATCGTCAACCAGGGCTGGACCGACGCGCTTCGCGCGCTCCACCCGCAAGAACCCAAGCTGTTCACCTTCTGGGATTACCAGGCGGGGGCTTGGGCTCGCGACGCCGGGTTTCGGATCGATCATTTGTTATGCTCGCCGCAGGCCACCGACCGGCTGCAATCGGCCGATGTTCACAAATGGGCGCGGGCTGAGGAGAAAGCCTCCGACCACGCCCCGGTGTGCATCGAGCTGGCCTAAAGCGAGCGCTGATAGATTCGGTAGGTGTGGTTGATGTTGGCGCCGGGCAGTTGGGCGATCGACATCATCCCCTGATTATCCTCGAGCACCCAGCCGAACTCGCCGGTGTGAACGCCATATTTTTCGACGCAGGCGCGGCGGGTGAATTCGATCAGCATGAACGCCAGTTGGCCCGCGATCCTGCTGCCCTGATATTTCTTGGTGACCCCCATCAGGGGCACCCGAACGCGGCGGGTGCGCGGCTTGCGCAGGCGCCACAGCAATTTGGCCCAGCCGAACGGGAACAGGCGGCCGTCGAGGTCGGCGATCATCTCGTTGACGTCGGGGATGGTGATCATGAACGCTGCAGGCTCTCCGTCGACCTCGGCGATGCGCACCAGATCCTCGTAGATGATCGGCTTCAGTTTCTTGCCGGCATAGGCGATTTCGGCCTCGGTCAGCGGGACATACCCCCAATTGTCCGACCAGGCGTCGTTGAGCAGCCCCATGATGATCGCCGCCTCACTGGCGAATTTCGCCTTGTCGACTTCGCGGATCCGGATCCGCGGATTCTTTTCGCCCGCCTTGATCAGCCGGTCGATCACCGGAACCATGTCGATGCGGATGTCGAGCTCGTACGTGTAGAGATCCTTGGCTTTGGTATAACCGGCGGCCTCGATCCAGCCGCGATAGGCCGGGAGGTGATGCCCCATCATGACCATCGGCGGCTGGTCGAAACCGTCGACCAGAAGTCCCGGCTCGTCCCAGATCGAAATCGAGATCGGTCCGAGCGCCTTGGTCATGTGCTGGTCTCGAAGCCATTGCTCGGCGTGCGCGATCAAGGCTGCGGCGGCGGCGCCGTCGAGCGCTTCGAACAGGCCCCATTGGCCTAGCCCGGGCTCCATATGCACCTGCACCAGATCATCGACCTGGGCACTGATCCGCCCGACGATGCCGCCGTCCCGCGTGGCGAGAAACAGAGCCGCGCGGCCATGGCCGAACCACGGGTTTTTGCCGGGGTCGAGCAAGGCGTGGACTTCGGCCTTGAGCGGCGGAATCCACGCGGGATCGTCCTTGTAAACTTGCCATGCAAAATCGACGAACGCCTTGCGGTCATGCTTGCTCGAAACCAAGCGGATGATGATGTCGCTCATGGGCGGCAAGGGCTAGCGAACCGGGTGCGGCTTGTCACCTCGTCGCCCCGGGTCGGCGCGGGTGGCCTTTAATCGCCATCATCATGCCACTATCTCTGTCCAATCCGCTTAGCGGACAAAAGCTTATGACCAGCATGACGCTCACCAAGGACGCCGCCCCGACGGGACAGGCCGATGCGATCGCCCGCCGCGGCGACGACAAGGCGATGCTGCGCGCCGCCGCCGACCTCACTCGCGAGCTCAACGCTCCAAGCGCAGCGATATACTGGATCGACATGATCGGATCGGCAGTGGTCGGCTATGCCGCGCTGGCGCTGGCGATCGTCGCCGGATCGCTGCCGCTGGCGCTGGTCGCCGGTGCGGTTGCGGTGCTGGCGCTATATCGTGCCGGGCTGTTCATCCACGAGATCACGCATTTGAAGGCAGGGGCCTTGCCCGGCTTCAAGCTGGCGTGGAATGCGCTGGTCGGGGTGCCGTTGTTCGTGCCATCGTTCATGTACGAAGGCATCCACAACATGCACCATGCCAAGATCCGCTATGGCACGGTTGAAGATCCCGAATACCTTCCGCTCGCGCTGATGAAGCCGTGGACGCTGCCGGTGTTCGTGCTGGCATCGTTGTTTGCGCCGGTGGCGCTGATCTTTCGTTACGCGGTGCTGACCCCGCTGTCGCTGCTGATGCCGCCTCTTCGGACGCTGGTCGTCGGGCGGTTTTCGGGGCTGCAGATCAATCCGTTGTTCCGCCGGAAACGCCCCGAAGGCGCGTTCGCCCGGCAATGGGCATGGATGGAGGGCGCGGCCAGCCTGTGGGCGATTGCGCTGGTGGCAATGGTCGCGACCGGGATCATTCCGCTCGGCGCGTTCGTGGTCTTCCTTGCCGTCGCCTCGGGGGTGATGCTGCTCAACCAGTTGCGCACGCTGGTTGCGCATCTGTGGGAAAATGACGGCGAGACGATGAGCGTCACCCAGCAGTATCTCGACACGGTCAACGTGCCCCCGCCGGGCATCTGGGCCGAATTATGGGCGCCGGTCGGACTTCGCTATCACGCTTTGCATCATCTGCTGCCGGGCATCCCCTATCATGCGCTGCCAGTGGCACATCGCCGGCTGGCTGCCGAAATGGGGATTGATTCGGCCTATCACAGCGCCAATCATCGTGGGCTGTGGCCTTTGGTCGCGCGGCTTGCGGTCAGCTCGTGGCGCGGGGCGAAGGCGTAATCATTCCTCGCTCCTGATCAGCAGGCTTTCGCCGATCAGCAGGAACAAAAAGAAGGGCGCGAAGGCGGCGAGAAATGCCGGGTACGCCCCGACATTGCCGAGCGCGAGACTAAGATTGTCGACCACGAAATACGCAAAGCCGAGCGCCATTCCGGCAGCAGCGCGGAGCAGCACCTGGCCCGATCGCGCCAGCCCGAAGGCGGCGAGCGCGGCGAGCAATGGCATCAGCACCACGGACAGCGGGCCACTCAACTTGTGCCACAGTCCCGAGCGGGCTTCGTCGGTTGCGCGCCCGGCGGCCTCGAGCTCGGTGATCGATTGGCGAAGCTCGGTGAAACCGCGTTCGTCGGGCTTGACCTTGGCGAGGGTGAAGCGGTCGGGGGTCACGCCGTCGAGGCCGTAGGACAGGGCTTGCTGCCGTACCATGTTCATCCCGGCATCGTAGGTGCGCACATTGTCGAACTTCCAGCGCCGACCATCCTGCACCGCGCGCTCGATGTCGACCACGCGCTGAAGGGTCTGGCCCTGGCGCTCGAAGATCCTGACATTGCGCAGGGTGAGGGTCGCGCCGCGACCGGCAACCTGCCTGGCGCGGACGAAATTGCCATCGACCGTCAGCCAGACATTGGACAGCACATCGCTCTGTCCCCTGATCGTTTCATAATCATTGTCCGACCAGGCGTTGACCGTCCGCGCCGATTTGACCGCAACGGTCTCGTTGAACCCGAAGGCGAGCGCTGCAATGCCAAGGCTGGCGAGGATCAGTGGCGCGAGGATCTGGTGCGCCGACAGTCCCGATGCCTTCATCGCCACCACTTCGCTATGCTGGCTTAGCCCGGTGAACACGATCAGCGTCCCGAGCAGCACCGAAAACGGCAGGAAGCGCTGGATCAGCAATGGCACGCGAAGGCTGACGTAGCGCCATAATTCGGCTTCGCCATTGCCTTCGACGCGCAGGATCTTGCCCGACTCGCCGAGCAGGTCGAGCGCCATCAGCACCAGCACCAGCAGCACCAGCACCGCCGCGCTGCGGGTCAAGAACAGCTTAATCAGATAGAGCGAGATCTGGCGCGAGGGGAGGAAATCGAAATTGCTCATGCGCGCCTCTCGCGCCGCGGAAGCAGCCGTCGGAGCATCGAGCCAAGCCGCGCGGCGCCGCGTTCGAGCGCCCCGATCGGCTGCCCGCCCGGCCGGTGCGCGAGAACATGATACATCCAACTGATCAGCGCGGCGAAGAACAGGAACGGCACCCACAGCGCCAGGATCGGATCGAACTGCCCTTGGGCGCCCATCTGCGCGGCATATTGATTGACCTTGTGATAGGTCACCACCATCACGATCGCAAGGAAGATGCCGAGCGACGAATTGCTCCGCTTGGGCGGCACCGCGAGCGCCACTGCGAGCAGTGGCAGCATCAGCATCATCGCCACCTCGACCAGCCGGAAGTTCATGTCGGACCAGGCCGAGCGACGGGTTTTCTCATCACCGTCGCCGAACGCCTGCGCCGCGACCTCGGGGAGGGTGAGTTCCTCCTGTGCATTGCCGCGCTGGCGGAAACGATCCCCTGCGGGCAGGTTGATGGGAAGATCGTAGCTGTCGAACGCGAGCGTGCGCGGGGTCGGGAATTTCGGCGATTGCTGGATCAGCCGGCCGCTTTTCAGGCGGAAGATGATCGTCTCGGGATCGTCGGTGGCAAGAAACTGGCCTTTCTCCGCGGTTGCCGAGACCGAGGTTCCGGACTTGTCGTCCATGGCGATGAAGATCCCGCTCAATTGCGTGCCGCCGTCATTGCTCCGGTCGATCCGCAGCGTCAGGCGCTTGCCGAGGCGGTTGAATTCGCCGACCTTGATCGCCGCGCCCAGCGCGCCCGAGCGCAGGTCGAATTGCAATCCTTCGTAGCGGTAGCGCGAATAAGGCTCGAGCCAGCCGACGATCGCCAGGTTAGCCAGCATCAGCGCCACCGCGAACATATAGGGCACCTTGAGCAACCGGCCGAAACCGATCCCGGTGCCGCGAAGCGCGTCGAGTTCGGACGATAGAGCGAGTTTGCGGAAGGCGAGCAGGATCCCGAGCATCAACCCGATCGGGATGCCCAGGCTAAAATATTCGGGGAGCAAATTGGCGAGCATCCGCCACACGACGCTGACCGGGCCGCCGGCATTGACCACGAAGTCGAACAGCCGGAGCATCTTTTCGAGCACCAGCAGCATCGCGGCAAGCACCAGCGAGCCGATCAGCGGCACGGCGATGCTCCTCGCCAGGTAAAGGTCAATCAGTCTCGCGCTGCGCAACTTTTCGTCGTCCCAACACCATCTTTTGGCCGCAAAGCGCGCCGATGAGCATCAAGCTGGCCACACTGCCCGCTGCCACGCCCCTTCGCGCGGCTATACCGAACCGAGTGACAAAAGCATGCTTTATCGTCTCCGCGCCAATATTGCCGCTTGTTCCGCTGTGGGCGGGGTGCGTGTTTGATGGGCCGTCCGCGCATCGCCTTGCTGTCTAACCCGCGATCGACGGGCAATGTCGCACAGTTGCCGCGGATTCGCGCATTTTGCGCCGAGCATCCCGACGTATTCCATTACGAAGTCGAGCGCGCCGAGCAGATTGGTCATGCGATGAAGACCATCGCCCGGGTCAAACCCAAGCTGCTGGTGATCAATGGCGGCGACGGGACGGTCCAGGCGGCGCTGACCGAATTGTACAATGGCGATCATTTTGCGGCCGGCGCATTGCCCCCGGTGGCGGTGCTTCCAAGCGGCAAGACCAATTTGATCGCGATGGACCTTGGAGTCCATGGCGACCCGGTGCGCAGCCTCGAGCGGCTGATCGCGCTGGCGCAGGGCGATCTCGGACCGCACCTTGTGGCGCGCGAGATGATCGCGCTGAGCGGCGGTGCCAAGGGCGGCAAGCCGGTGATTGGCATGTTCCTTGGCGGCGCCGGTCTGGCCGACATCATGCTCTACTGCCGCAATCGCATCTATCCGCTCGGCTTGCCGAATGGCCTGAGCCATGTGCTGACCGCGTTCGCAGTGGTGCTTCGCCAGGTGTTCGGGCTTCGCGCTGGGTTCCTTCCGCCTGATCCGCGCCCGCTGAGCATCTCGGTGCGCAAAGGCGCGGCAATCACCGGGCGCTTCGCCCTGCTCGCGGTGACCACGCTCGAGAAATTATTGCTGTCGGGCGAGCTAGACGGACAGGGGCGGGGAACGCTCAAATTCGTCGCGGTCGAGCAACGCGCCGGATCCTTGCTCAACGCCTTCTTTGCCAGCCTCGGCGGCAAGCTCGGCACGCGCAAGATGGCCGGCGTGCATGTCGAGGAAGCCGATGAGATCAGCATCGAGGGCGATTCGAGCCAGGTGATCCTCGATGGCGAGACGTTCAGCGCCGAAATCGGAATGCCGATCTTCCTCCGCCGCGCCGCGCCACTGTCGTTTGTCCGGCTCGCCGCCTGAGGCCAATATGAGCAGCCTGCGCGAGCTCGTCGCCGCCGAACTGGCCGAGCCGGTCGGGCCCAAAGTTGCCAAAATGGCCGCCGCCATCGCCGCCGTGCATGGCGAGGCCAGCCGCGCGGTGCTGTTTTACGGATCGTGCCTGCGCGAGAAGCAGCTCGACGGGCTGATGCTCGATTTCTACCTGATCGTGTCCGACTATCGCGCCGCTTATCCCAAACGCTGGATGGCGACCGCCAATCGCCTGATCCCGCCCAATGTCTTCCCGTTCCACCATGGCGAACTTGCCGCCAAATATGCGGTGCTGAGCGAGGCCGACTTTCACCGCTTGAATGGTCCCGAGACACGCAATGTCTCGGTCTGGGCGCGGTTCGCGCAGCCATCGCGGATCGTGTGGGCAAGGAATGACGAGGCCCGGGCACGGGCCGTGGACGCCGTGTCCAAGGCCGCGCCAACTCTGCTCGGAGCCGCTGGAAAAGTGGTTGGCGAGGATGTGCTCGATTGGTGGCGGCGGGCGTTTGCGCTGACCTATTCGTCCGAGCTTCGCGCCGAACGCAAGGGTCGAAACCAGTCGGTGGTCGATTCGGATCCCGAGCGATATCGCTCGTTCGGAGAGGCGGCTTCCAACCTGGTCGGATCCAATGCAGGCCAGTGGCGGCGGCGGCGAATCGAGGGCAAGTTGCTTTCGGTGGCTCGGCTGGCCAAGGCGAGCGCGACCTATGCCGGGGGGGCGGACTATATTGCGTGGAAGATCAACCGCCACGCGGGAACCAATTTCGAATTGAAGCCTTGGCAGAAGCGGCATCCGCTGCTCGCTGCAATCACCCTGTTGCCGCGGCTCCTGAAATCGGGGGCGATCCGGTAGACGGGCTGCTGACCTGCCGCGACAACGCGGCGGCGACCGAGGATGCAAGCGCCGAGACGGTGAACGGCTTGCGCAACAGTTCGTAGCCGACCAAATCATCGCCCTCGCCGTCCCCAACATAGCCAGTGACGAACAACACCGCGACATCGGGCCGTTTGTTCTTGATGATTCGGATGAGCTCGGGACCGGTCATTTCGGGCATGATGACGTCGCTGATCACCAGGTCGAAAATCTCGGCATCGAAGGCAATGATCGCATCGGCGCCGCTCGAGCAGGAGATCGGCTGGTAATCGAGATCTTCGAGCGCACCGACGGTTGCGGCGCGGACCCGCGGATCATCCTCGACCAGCAGGATCCGGGCGCCTGGCACGGTCGGCTCGAGCTCGCGGCCATTCGCCTGGGTCTGCAGCCGGATCGGCGCGATCGCCTTGGTGCGCGGCAAGTATAACGACACGGTCGTTCCCTTGCCAACCTCGCTGTCGATCCCGACCTCACCTTCCGACTGATGCGCGAAACCGAAAATCTGGCTCAGACCAAGCCCGGTGCCCTTGCCCACCGCCTTGGTAGTAAAGAATGGTTCGAACGCGCGTTCGCGGACTTCCTCGGTCATCCCGCAGCCTTCGTCGGAGATTGCGACCTTGAGGTAATCGCCGGGCTGGATATCGCCGACCGAATTGGCGGTCATCGTGACATTTTCCGATGAAATGGTGAGCTGGCCAACGCCCTCCATCGCGTCACGCGCATTGACCGCGAGATTGAGGAGCGCATTCTCCAGCTGGTGCGGATCGACGAACACCGGCCAGGCGTCGGAGGCGAGGCGGGTCTCGATACGGATCTGTTCGCCCAGCGTGCGATCGAGCAAATCGGACATGTTGCTGACCAACGCGCCGCTTTCGACGCGCTCGGGAAGCAATGGCTCCGAGCGGGCGAAGGACAATAAACGACGGGTCAAGGCGGCGGCGCGGGTGGCACCCTCCATTGCGTTGGTGAGGTGGTGCATCACCTCCTTGCGCGGCCCGCTCAGTCGGCGCCGGGCAAGGTCGATCCCGCCGACCACCACCGCCAGCATATTGTTGAAATCGTGCGCGATCCCGCCGGTCAACTGGCCGACCGCTTCCATCTTCTGGACCTGACGAAGCTGGGCCTCGGCCGCCTGACGCTCGATCGCTTCGGATTTCAGCGCCTGGTTGGCTTCCCACAATTCCTGGGTCCGGTCGCGCACCGCTTCCTCAAGCTGGGCCGCGCGATCGGCCTCGGTCTCGGCCTGACGGCGAGCGGCGGCATTCTGGCGCAGGGCCTGAACCGCGACCAGTCCGGAAAAAATCGCCCCAGCGCCGACGATCAGTCCGAACCAGCTCAGATAATCAGTCAGCCGGTCGGCTTCGGCCGTGATGATCTGGCTTTGGGCGATGCGCTGTCGCAGCAATTGGCGTTCGGCAGAGGCAATTTCGTCGAGCTTCTTGTCGAGGACTTCCTGGGTTTTGGTCTTGCCCGCGGCGAAGTAATAAGCCGTACCGCCCTGGCCCTTCTTCAAGACCGCAGCGCGAGCGGGCAGTGCCAGTTCCTCGCCGCGTTTCCGGTAAATCTGCTGCAGTTCCTCGACCCGCTTGCGCTGGGCGGGGTTGGTTCGAACCAGCGTCTGCAACTGATCGATCTGATAGCCTGCAAGCCTCCACTGGCTGTAATAAATGTTGCCGCTAGTCGATTCCTGCTCGTCGAGGACGAAGCGACCGAGTGCGGCCTCGGCGCGCGAGGCGCTTGAACTGACGTTGCGGGTGACCAACGCGACATCATAAGCGTGGCGCTCGTCGGTCAGTGCTTTTTCACGAGCCTCGTTGGAGAAAGCGACCAGCACGACCATGCCGAGCAAGATGATGGTCGCGATGAAGGCAATCGCCGCCGCCCCGCCGCCTTTCCAGTCAAACCGTGCGTCGTCCCCGCCTTCGCTCATGTCGGTCGTTCTACCCTTTGCCGCCGCCCAGCGAAAGAGTCTGCGGCACTTAGCGGATGCAATTCGTCGCGCGTCCTGCAGCA
The DNA here is from genome assembly GCA_026785645.1 of Sphingomonas bacterium. GTDB lineage: Bacteria > Pseudomonadota > Alphaproteobacteria > Sphingomonadales > Sphingomonadaceae > Sphingomicrobium. The sequence goes on from JAJAZM010000021.1 coordinate 11,831, forward strand.
GTGAACATGGCGAGGATCTGATCGACCTGGTCGCTTGAATGCTCTGCGCATAGCGAACAGCGCAGCAAGGTCATGTTGGCCGGGGTCGCTGGCGGGCGGGCGAGATTGACGTATAGCCCTTCGTTGAGCAGCGCTTCCCACATCGCCGCGCCCTGCTCGAGATTGGGCATTATCACCGCGATGATCGCCGATTGCGGCGTGTCGGTACCGAGCGCGAAGCCGAGTGCTTTGAGCCCGGCATGGAGCTTCTTCGAATTCTCCCACAGATGGGCGCGCTTGTCAGCGCCGTCCATCAACTTGCGGATCGACGTAGCGGCGGTCGCGACAACCGATGGCGGCAACGAGGCGGTGAAGACATAAGGGCGACAAACGAGGCGAAGAATCTCGAACTTGGGATGGTTCGACACGCAGAAGCCGCCGACCGTGCCAACCGACTTGGAGAAGGTGCCGATGATGAAATCGACGTCGTCGATCACCCCCTCCGCTTCGGCGACGCCGCGTCCATTCTCGCCGATGAAGCCCATCGAATGTGCCTCGTCGACCAGCACCATCGCGCCCGCCGCTTTCGACACCGCGACCATCTCCTTCAACGGGGCGATGTCGCCGAGCATCGAATAGACGCCCTCCAGAATGACCAGCTTGCCGGCACCTTCGGGAATTCGCTTGAGACGTTTTTCCAGCGCTTCGACGTCATTGTGACGGAATGGGACGATATTGGCGTTGCCGAGCGCGCAGCCATCATAGATTGAGGCGTGGCTGTCGATGTCGAGGATGATATAATCATTCTTGCCGGCGATGGTCGAAATGATCCCGAGATTAGCCTGGTAGCCGGTCGAGAAGACCATCGCATGGTCCATTGCGTAAAAGTGCTTGAGCGCGTCCTCGCAATCGCGGTGGCCGCGATAGGTGCCGTTGAGTACGCGGCTGCCGGTGGTTCCGGAACCGAATTCGTCGAGCGCCTGCTTGCCCGCGGCGATAACATCGGGATCGAACGTCATTCCCATATAATTATAGGTGCCGAGGAGGATCGTCTCGCGGCCGTTGCAGACCGCGACCGTCGGCGAGACGACGCGCTCCATCACCAGGTTGAACGGGTCGGTGATACCAGTCGACAGCAACGCTTCGCGCTGGTCGATTAACGGTTGGAATTTATCGAGCAGGTCGCCCATCTCAGGCCTCCTTGAGGACCGTCACCGCGTCGACCAACTGGCCGACGGTCTCGATCTCGGCCTGCTGGTTCATGGTGATGAGGATGTCATATTCATCTTCGATATTGGCGACGAAATCGAGGACCGTCAGGCTGTCCCACTCGAGGTCCTGGGCGAAGCGGGTCGCTTCGGTGACCGCAATACCCTTCTTGTTGAATGGTTCGATGAGGGCCATTACTCTGGTTGCGGTAGCGTTGCGATCGGTCATGGCCAAGTCCCTAGGATGAGCCACGGCCTTTCGCAATTGATTGGGGCGCAAAGAGGGCGGTCGGGTCGCAAACAGGGTGGGGCGAGGAATGGTGGAAACACGCAAATATGGCGGCGATGCGGTGCAGGCGATCCGCACCGCTAGCATGGCGCAATATCATCTGTCGGCAATGGCCGACCGCAAGGCGAGCATGATGATGGGCGCCTCGTTCGTGGTGTTCACGATCAGCGTTGCGCAAGCGACGACTCGCGGCCATTTGCCGACGCCGCTGCTGGTGCTTGGCATATCGGCGTTCCTGTCGGCGGTGATTTCGGCGATTGCGGTAATGCCGACGATCCACGCCGCCAAGGATGTGCAGGGCGAGCGCAACCTGATGTTCTTCGGCGGCTTTGCCGACATGAAAGAAGACGAATATGTCGCCGAGATGATGGACCGGCTGGCCGATCAGGAGCAGTTCCTGGCGATGGTCGCCCGCGACGTCTACCAGAACGGCCAAGTGCTGGCGCACAAGAAATATCGCTTGCTCAAGATCGCATATTCGATTTTCATCGTCGGGATGTTTGCCAGCGTGGCCGCGTTCGTTGCGACCGGGGTAAGTTGAGGGAGCAAGATGAGCGACGCCGAGCCCAAACCCGAACTGGCGGTCGCGGAGGAGCCCCGCAAGCTCGCGCCGGGCGATCCCGATTATGAATTTCCGAAAGAGGTCCACAACCTCCTGATGGCG
>JAJAZM010000022.1 GCA_026785645.1 Sphingomonas bacterium
ATAAGCCCGGCTGTAATCGCCGCAGGTCGGGCACGGACAGTCCGCCTCGATCGGCGACAAGTCTTCGGCGAAGCGCGCATTGCGAATGTTGATCGGCCCGTCGGCGGTGAACGCCTGGCCGGTGCGCCCCGACCGCGTCGGAAGCACGCAATCGAACATGTCAATCCCTCGCCGCACCGCTTCGACAATGTCGTCGGGCTTGCCCACCCCCATCAAGTAACGCGGCTTGTCCACGGGCAGCATCGTCACGGCATAGTCGAGCACGCCGCACATCACTTCATGCCCCTCCCCCACCGCAAGCCCGCCGACCGCATAGCCGTCGAACCCGATCTCGATCAGTGCCTCGGACGAGCGCTTGCGCAATCCCTCGAACATCGATCCTTGCTGGATCCCGAACAGTGCCGACCGCGCGGCATCCTCTGGGCTGCTGTCAAATCCATCGCGCGACCGTTTCGCCCAGCGCATCGACCGCTCCATTGAGGCTTCGGCCTGCTCCTCGGTCGCGGGAAACGGCGTGCATTCGTCGAACGCCATGACGATGTCGGCGCCGAGCAACCGCTGCACTTCCATCGACCGTTCGGGAGTCAGCATGTGCGCCGAACCGTCGAGATGCGACTTGAAACGCACGCCCTCTTCCGACTTCTTGGTCAGTTCGCCCAAGCTCATTACCTGGTAGCCGCCGCTGTCGGTCAGGATCGGCCGCTCCCAGTTCATGAAATTGTGCAATCCGGCGAGCCTGGCTACCCGTTCTGCCCCGGGTCTGAGCATCAGGTGATAGGTGTTGCCAAGCAAGATGTCCGCACCGCTCGCCCGCACGCCTTCGGGCTTGACCGCCTTGACCGTGGCTGCGGTTCCGACCGGCATGAACGCCGGTGTCCGGATCGTCCCGCGCTGCATGGCGATAGCACCAGTCCGCGCGGCACCGTCGGTAGCGGCGATCGAAAAATTGAACCTCAACATGTCGGCGCGCCTCCTAGCGGCTCGCAACCGGCGCGACTAGGAGGACGGCATGATTGAACCTTGGGTCTATGCTGTCCTTACTGCGGTTGCGGTGCTCACCGGCTTCATCGATTCGATCGCCGGCGGCGGCGGACTGATCATGATGCCGGCGTTGCTGTTCGCCGGTGTGCCGCCGATCAACGCGCTCGCCACCAACAAATTGCAGTCAATGTTCGGCACCGCCACCGCATTCGCCAATTACGCCCGCAAGGGACTGGTCGACTGGCGGTCGAACTGGCTGTCGGTGGCGCTGATCTTCATCGCCGCCGGCGCTGGCGTGATCGTCGTCCAGTCGGTCGACACCAAGGCACTGGCGTTGCTCATCCCGCTGCTGCTGATGGCGGTCGCACTATACATACTGATCAGCCCGCGGATGAGCGATGAGGATGCCCACCAGCGGATCGGTGTCAGGGCCTATTCGCCGATTGGCGCCGCAATCGGGTTCTATGATGGCTTCTTCGGCCCCGGCACCGGCAGCTTCTTCACCACGACGCTCGTCGCGCTTCGCGGCCTCGGCCTGACCCGCGCCACCGCGCTGACCAAATTGTTCAACCTCACCAGCAACATCGCCGCGGTCCTGCTATTCGCGATCGGCGGACATATGTTCTGGCTGCTCGGGCTGTGCATGGCCGGGGGTGCGATGCTCGGCGGTTGGATCGGGAGCCACACTGCGATGCGCTTTGGCGCAAGAGTCATCCGACCATTGCTGGTTATTCTCTCGCTCGGCCTGACCGCGAGGCTGCTGTGGAGCTATTTCGCGAGCTGAGCTTTCACCCGTCGATGCCCTCGACTTCCTACCAAGCCCTCGCCCAGCGTGTCGACCAGCGCGATGCCTTAGCCACAGGCGAGATGATGGCCTTGGCGGCGGCAGGCGATGCCGATGCACATTATAAGGCCAGCGAACTCACCCTTAACGGAATGGCCGGGCCGGTCGACCTGGTTCGGGCGCATCGCTGGATGACCAAGGCCGATGCGCAGGGCCAGATCGAAGCCCAACTGGGCCTATTTCACCGCCGCAGGAGTGGGCTGCAACCCCGATCCGGCCAAGGCGCGGTCGCTGCTCGAAGCCATTCCGCCGGACGACCGGATCGTCGCAATCCAGCTTGCCATCCTCGAGCATGTCCAGTCCGCCAAGCGGATGCTATCTGCCGAGCGGCGGCTGCTCAGTATCGATCCATGTCGAGCTCATCGTCGGGCTGTTTAGCGCCGCCGAATGCCGTTACCTGCAGTTGCTCGCGGCGCCTTGGCTCGAACTGGCGATGAATTATGCCGCCACCGGCGAGGGGGTGCGCGATCCGCATCGCGACAGCGACAATATGGTGATCGCGCCGATGACCGAGGACCTGGTAGTCCAGGCGATCAGTCGCTGCATCGCCAATGCCAGCGAAACTGAGGTGACATGGGGCGAACCGCTCCACATCCTGCGCTATGCACCGGGCCAGCAATATCTCCCGCACCACGATGCGCATGCCTTCGCACCGGTCAAGAAACGCCGCATCGCCACCGCCTTACTCTATCTCAATGACGCTTACGCTGGCGGCGAAACCACTTTCCCGAACTCGGAATCACCGTCCGTAGCGGGGTCGGCGACCTGCTCATTTTGCACAATCTCGACGCCGCCAACATGCCCGATATGCGCATGGTTCACGCTGGCCTGCCGATTACCTCAGGCGAAAAGTGGCTCGCCACCCGCTGGATCCGCGCGGGGCTGATTACTTCGGACGCTGAGGAAGAAGCAGCGAGCCGTCGCCATAGGAATAGAAGCGATAATCAGCTGCGATCGCATGGGTGTAAGCCGCCTTCATCCTATCCAGCCCCATCAGGGCCGAGACCAGCATGAACAGGGTCGATTTGGGCAAATGGAAATTGGTCAGCAATCCGTCGACCGCCTTGAAGCGATAGCCCGGGGTGATGAAGATGGCGGTATCGCCGTCGAACGCGTGGATCAGTCCATCGTCCCCCGCCGCGCTTTCGAGCAGGCGCAGCGAGGTGGTGCCGACCGCGATCAACCGTCCGCCTTTGGCCCGCGCCGCATTGAGCCGGTCAGCAGTGGCGGCATCGATCCGACCCCATTCGGCGTGCATCTTGTGGTCGGCCGTGTCGTCGACCTTTACCGGCAGGAAGGTGCCCGCGCCGACGTGCAGGGTCAGCGTCTCGCGGACGATACCCCGAGCGTCGATCGCGGCCACCAGCCGGTCGGTGAAGTGAAGCGCGGCGGTGGGTGCGGCAACCGCCCCGGCTTCTCTGGCAAACATCGTCTGGTAGTCGACAGCATCGGCCTCGTCGGTCGTGCGTTTCGAAGCAATGTACGGCGGCAGCGGCATCCGCCCGACCCGCTCGAGCAATAGCTCGACCGGCTCCTCCCCATGAAATTCGAGGAGGATTGCACCCGCCTCGTCGCGCTTGATCGCGCTGGCGCTCACCCCTTCCCCGAAGTCGATCACGTCGTCAATCCGCACCCTCTTGGCGTTGCGGACGAACGCCCACCAGCGGCGCAGGCCCTCGCGCTTGTGCAGAGTCGCGCCAATGCTCGCCTCCCCGCGCTTGCCCTCGAGTTGGGCCGGGATCACCTTAGTGTCGTTAAACACGAGCACATCGTCGGGGCCGAGCAGGTCCGACAGGTCGAGCATCTGTCGGTCGGAAATGTCATGTCCATCGACCAGCAACAGACGCGCCGAATCGCGCGGGCGTGCCGGCCGCAGCGCAATCCGTTCATTGGGAAGCTCGAAATCAAAGGCGGCGACGTCCATCAGCCGCCGGCGGGCTTGGGCTCCGCCACCGGCTGGGCCGGGGCAGCGACCGGAGCTGTATTAATTGGTCCGTCGGTCCACACGCGAACCATCCTGGTCGGTGCCTCGGGTGGCTCGCCCGGCGCAATCGCGTCGACGAACTGCATCCCCGAAAGCACCCGGCCGAAGATAGTATATTTCTTGTCGAGGGACATGCCCGCCGAAAGCATGATGAAGAATTGGCTATTGCCGCCGTTCAGATCATCGGCGGTGCGGGCCATCGCCATCACCCCGCGCATATGCGGCAGCCCGCTGAACTCGGCGGTGACGTTGGGCAGCGTCGACCCGCCGCTGCCAGTACCCTTGGGATCGCCGCCCTGCGCCATGAAGCCCGGGATCACACGGTGGAAAGTGAGGCCATTGTAGAAGCCCTGCGCCGCCAGGCTCTGGATCCGGTAGACATGGTTGGGCGCGATGTCGGGACGCAATTGGATGATCACCGTCCCGCCGCTCGACAAGGTGATATTGAGACGATTTGCCGAATCGGCGGCAATAGCCGCCGGCGCGGTGTGGGTGACCGTCGGTGCAAGCGGCGGCACAGGCTTGGCGGCGATCAGCGACAGCGCCATCAACGGCAGTGCGAAAAAGGTTTTACGCATCATCTTTTCTTCCCACCCTAAACAACATTCGCAGTCCCGCTAAAACTTCGGCTTAATCTTGACTGACGATCATTTGCCAAGCTTGGCGGCGACGTCGGCAACCACCGCAGGCGGCACGAACTTGTCGATCTTGCCGCCATAGCGCGCAATCTCCTTGACCAGACGCGAGGCAATCGGCTGGAGCGAGACATCGGCCATCAGGAAGACGGTCTCGATATCGTCGTTGAGCTGCTGGTTCATCCCCGCCATCTGATACTCATACTCGAAATCGGCCACTGCGCGCAGCCCGCGAATGATCATCGACGCACTTTCGCGGGTGGCGAAATCCATCAGCAGCGAGTCGAATTCGACGACTGCAATGTCACCCGGAATTTCGGCCAGTTCACGGCGGACCATCACGAGCCGCTCGGCGACGCTGAACATTGGCTCCTTCGACGGATTGGTTGTCACCCCGACCACCAGTCGGTCGACGAGGTGCGCGCCGCGCCGGATGATATCGAGATGACCCAGCGTCAGCGGGTCGAAGGTCCCCGGATAGACCCCGATCCGGTTGATGCTCATCGGTCGCGCTCCGTGACGAAGCCGGCAATGGCGCGAAGCAGATCGGCTTCCGCGCCGTGGCTGGCGAGATGCTCGACCGCTTGCTCAACCAGCATTTGCGCCTGCTGCCGAGCGCGATCCTCGCCGAGCAGCGACACGAACGTCGCCTTGCCTGCACCGGCATCCTTGCCGACCCGTTTGCCCGCAACCTCTTCATCGCCCGAATGGTCGATCAAATCGTCGGCGATCTGGAACGCCAGCCCGACGTTGCGGGCGTAACCGCGGTAAGGGGTGCGCGCCTCGATCGGAAGTCGCGCCAGAATGCACGCCGATTCGACCGAAAATTCGATCAGCGCGCCGGTCTTCAATTGCTGAAGGCGGGTAATCGCCGGAAGGTCGAGTGACTGGCCTTCCGCGGCAAGGTCCATCACTTGGCCGCCCGCCATCCCGCTCGGTCCCGACGCCCGCGCGAGTTCCCCGCACAGGGTCGATCGAACCGATGGATCGTCATGCGTCGCCGGGTCGGTCAATATCTCGAACGCCAGCGCGTGCAGGCTGTCTCCGGCGAGGATCGCGATCGCCTCGTCATAGGCTTTGTGGACGGTCGGCTTGCCGCGCCGCATGTCGTCGTCGTCCATCGCCGGAAGATCGTCGTGGATCAGCGAGTAAACGTGGATCGCCTCGATCGCGGTGCCGACCCGGACCGCGCGCTCCTCATCGATCCCGAACAAGCGCGAGGCGGCGACTGCAAGCAACGGCCTCAGTTTCTTGCCACCGCCGATTGCGGCATGGCGCATCGCCGCGAACAATCGGTCGCGCGGATCGCCGGGAGGCTCGAGCAATTGCGCGAAGATCGAATCAACTGCACCCGCGATCCGCCGTGATTCTGAATCGAGGTCGATGCTCACCTGCTCCATCATCCTAGTCGACATCGAACGGCACCGTGCCTGCGGCCTGGCCATCGGGGCCGAGCTTGATCTGCTCGATCCGCTCCTGCGCCGACTTCAGCCGCGCTTCGCAATGGCGTTTCAAGCGGTCGCCGCGCTGGTACAGTTCGATCGACGTGTCGAGCGGCGCGCTGCCCTGCTCGAGCGAGCGGACGATCTGCTCGAGTTCGGCAAGCGCCGCCTCAAAGCTCAACTGGTCGATCGGATCGGCGTCCATGGTTCAAGCTTGTCCCGGGCGGGCGTGATTGGCAAGTCGGCCGCTAGTCAACGCTTGAACGGGTCCTTGATCCCCGGCAGAATCTCGTCCGACGTATCGACCTCGCCGGCCTCGGCCGCGATCAGTGCGGCCTCGGCATCGCGGGCATGCTGCTCGCGCTCGGCACGAAGCTCAACGATCAGTGCCGCACGATCGCTATCGAAGCGGGTGTCGGTGGGGGCCGGGGTGCCGGCCGCCTTCTGCGCCTTGATCACCGCCGCATCCAATTCGCGCTGCGAGGTCAGGCCCAGTGTGACCGGATCCTTGGGCTGGATATTGGCCATGTTCCAGTGCGACCGGTCGCGGATCGCGCCGATCGTGGTGCGGGTGGTGCCAATCAACTTGCCGATCTGGCCGTCGGTCACTTCGGGATGGTTGCGGATGATCCACGCAATCCCGTCGGGCTTGTCTTGGCGCTTCGACACAGGGGTGTAGCGCGGGCCCTTGGTACGGGTGATCGGGTCGGGCGCCTTGTGCATCTGGAGCACATAATCGGGATCGGCCTGGCCTTTCTCGATTTCCTCATGGGTCAATTCATTGGCACGGACCGGGTCGCGCCCGGTCAGCTTGGTCGCCGCAGTATCGTCGGCGATGGCCTGGATCTCCAGGATGTGCAGCCCGCAGAATTCGGCGATCTGGGTGAAGGCGAGCGAACTATTGTCGACCAGCCAAGCGGCGGTGGCATGGGGCATGAGCGGCTGGGCCAAGATAAGTCTCCTGAAACAAGAAGGGCCGCCCCTTCCCGGAACGGCCGCTAGTGGGGGCGATTTAGGCCCCGGTGGCGGCAAGGGCAAGCGGAGTCTCCAAAACCCCTAACGTCCCTAAAGACCCTAAAGCCATTGAGTGAGCGACCATTTGCTTCTCCCGGGTCAAATTTTAGCCAACAGGATTACGAAGCCAGGGATATGCAAGAGCCAGAGCGCGTTTGGATAACCTTTTTGGTTACAAAAATCAACCTGCTTCTAGCGTTTATCCTTATCCCATCGACAGCACGATCTTGCCGACATGCTGGCCGCTTTCCATCCGCGCATGGGCAGCGGATGCTTCGGCGAGCGGATAGACCTTGTCGATCACCGGCTTGAGGCGATTGCCCTCGACGTAGGGCCAGACGGTCTTGGCGATCTCGTCGGCGACCATCGTCTTGAAGTGCACGTCGCGGGGACGGAGCGTCGATCCGGTCATCGTCAGGCGTCGCTGCATGAGCTCGACGATCGGCACCTCGGCGGTGGCGCCGCGCTGGAAGGCAATCGAAACGTGGCGGCCGTCGTTGGCGAGGCAGGCGAGGTTGCGCGGGACATAATCGCCGCCGACCATGTCGAGCACCACATCGACCCCCTTGCCGCCGGTCAGGTCCTTGACGACAGCGACAAAGTCCTGTTCGCGATAATCGATCGCATGGGCCGCGCCGATGGCCGTCGCCGCGTCGCATTTGGCCGTGCTGCCGCAGGTGACGATCACCTCGAGCCCGAACAATTTGCCGAGCTTGATCGCCATCGTCCCGATCCCGCTGGTCCCGCCATGGACCAAGACGGTGTCGCCATCGGCGGCAAACCCTCGCTCGAACAGGTTGATCCACACGGTGAACAAAGTCTCGGGCATCGCCGCGGCTTCGGTCATCTTGAGGACTTCGGGGACCGGCAGGCAGGTGCCCGCCGGCGCGACGCAATATTCGGCATAGCCGCCACCGGCGACCAACGCGCACATTCGGCGACCGATCAGATGATCCGCCCCGGCGCCGGCCGCGACCACCGTCCCGGCGATTTCCAGCCCGGGAATGTCCGATGCGCCGGGCGGTGGCGGGTAAGCGCCCATCCGCTGGAGGATGTCGGGCCGGTTGACCCCCGCTGCGGCGACGCGGATCAGCACCTCATCGAGGCCAGGGTCGGGCACCGGTCGCTCAGTGAGACGAAGCATTTCAGGCCCACCCGGTGCCACAATCTCCACAGCGCTCATCAAATCGGGAATCGGCGCAACATCCATGTCTTCACCTACGGTTCAACCGGACGTCTGCATGGCGCGCCCGCCAGTGAAGGAAAAGCCCCCATGCGTGACGCGTTGCTCATCCCAATCATCGCGTTGGCCGCCTGCCAAACCGCGCCGAAGCCCGCCGCGCCGGCAAGTCAATCGTGGGAGGAGCTTAAGCGCGATCGTCCGGACACGTTCATTGCCAGCTACAATCAAGCTTTGGCGGCCGATAAGCAACGCCTGATCCAGCTTGGCCTGGAGAAAGACCTAAACGCCATTCGTGCCGCGGTTGATTTCCATCTGCCGCCCGGCGATTACACGCTTCAAGCGACCGGCGCGAACGCCACGATCCTTCGGCGCCAGCGCGTCGACAATATCGCGCACCTGCTTGTTGGCCTTGCGTACGGAGCGAGCGCCGTCGCCGATGCAAAGCGAGCCAAGGCGCTGGTTGAGCTTGCCGCCCGGATCCCATCCGGCGAGGAAAAAGGCGATGCCGCAAAGCTTGCCCCGACAGTCGCGCTCGTCGATTTCGTCGAGGTCGTGACGGGCGCGCCGGACCCGGCGGGGCGCCGCTTCTCAACCGTCCGCTACCGGGTCGTTGAGCCGCTCAAGAATAGCCCGCCAGCCGGCACATTGATCCGCATGCCGGGCGGTCCAACCCATTATGCCGACGGCACCATGGGCATGAGCAGCGGCGACATGGAGATGGTCAAGCCAGGCCGCTACGTCCTTTATCTGTCGCGGTTGAAAATGAGCCGGATCGCTTTGCAGTCCCAGCCGGTCGACCTTTACGCCCGGGTGTTCGGCCCGCTGCGCGAATTTGGCGCGAGCTTCGTCCCGATCGGCGAATCGTCGCATCCCGAAGTTACGCTCGACGACCTGCGCCGGGCGATCCGGGCGCAAGCGTGCTCAGAAGGTTACGTGCCGGTCGGGAATAGTGCAGTCTCACCGCAAGCCTGTTGACATGACGCGCGGTCGGATCGACCTACGGGCGATGGATCTGGACGACCTCTTTCCTTCCAAGCCGGGCGACCCGCTGACCGAACTGGTCAAGCAGGATCTGGGGCCGCTGTCGCAGGACGAACTTGCCGGGCGGATCGAGGCGATGAAGTGCGAAATCGTCCGGGTCGAGGCGCACATAACCGCTGTCGACAAACACCGGAGCGCCGCCGATGAGCTGTTCAAGCGGAGCTGAGCCGCCCGGTCGCGGCGGTTGGTTGCAATGCTGCGCCGTCCGGCCCTTGATCGCCGCCACCTTACCGCCGACATAAAGGGTCGAGGAGTCACCGATGCCCAGTTTTGCCCGCGAACTCGAAGAATCACTGCACAACGCCTTGGGGGAGGCGAGCAAGCGGCGGCATGAATATGCCACGCTCGAGCATCTGCTGATGGCGCTGATCGACGACGAGCATGCGTCGAAAGTGATGACCTCGTGCGGGGTCAATCGCGACGAGCTGAAGGCGACTGTCAAACATTATCTCGATAATGAGCTTGGCGCCCTGGTCGCCGACAGCGCGACCGACCCGACCCCGACCAGCGGCTTCCAGCGCGTTGTCCAGCGCGCCATCCTCCATGTCCAGTCGTCGGGCCGCGACGATGTCACCGGTGCCAACGTGCTGGTCGCTTTGTTCAGCGAGCGCGAAAGCTACGCCGTCTATTTCCTCCAGCAGCAGGACATGAGCCGGCTGGATGCAGTGACGTTCATCAGCCACGGCGTCGGCAAGGGTGAAGCCGCGCCCGAACCGCGCGAGGTCAACGGCACCGAGGAAAAGACCGAGGCGAAGACCGGCGACAAGAAGGAAAGCGCGCTTTCGCAATTCACCGTCAACCTCAACGACAAGGCCAAGGCGGGCAAGGTCGATCCGCTGATCGGGCGAATGGCGGAAGTCGATCGTACAGTGCAGATATTGTGCCGCCGATCGAAGAATAACCCGCTGTATGTCGGCGATCCCGGGGTCGGGAAGACCGCGATCGCCGAAGGGCTGGCGCGCAAAATCATCGAGGGCGACGTCCCCGAGGTGCTCAAGCCGGCGGTGATCTACTCGCTCGACATGGGCGCGTTGCTCGCCGGCACCCGCTATCGCGGCGATTTCGAGGAACGGCTCAAATCGGTCGTCAACGAGCTTGAGAAGATGCCCGACGCCATCCTGTTCATCGACGAAATCCATACCGTAATCGGCGCTGGCGCGACCAGTGGCGGGGCGATGGATGCGTCCAACCTGCTCAAGCCCGCTTTGTCGTCGGGGGCGATCCGCTGCATCGGCTCGACCACCTACAAGGAATTCCGCAATCACTTTGAAAAGGACCGCGCGTTGCTTCGCCGGTTCCAGAAGATAGACGTCAACGAGCCGACGATCGAGGATACGATCAAGATCATCGCCGGGCTTCGCTCGTCGTTCGAGCAGCATCACAAGGTTCGCTATACGGCCGATGCCATCAAATCGGCGGTCGAGCTGAGCGCGCGCTACATCCATGACCGCAAATTGCCCGACAAGGCGATCGACGTGATCGACGAGGTCGGCGCGATGCAGATGCTGGTCCCGCCTTCGCGGCGCAAGAAGACCATCACCACCCGGGAAATCGAGGCGGTGGTGGCGACAATGGCGCGGATTCCGCCGAAATCAGTGTCGAGCGACGACAAGCGTGCGCTCGAAACGCTCGAGACAGACCTCAAGCGCGTCGTGTTCGGGCAGGATCTGGCGATCGAGCGGCTGGCCTCGGCGATCAAGCTCAGCCGTGCTGGCCTGCGCGATCCCGACAAGCCGATCGGCAATTATCTGTTCTCCGGCCCGACCGGGGTCGGCAAGACCGAAGTCGCGCGCCAACTCGCCTCGGTGATGGGTATTCCGCTGCAGCGGTTCGACATGTCCGAATATATGGAGCGCCACTCGGTTAGCCGACTGATCGGCGCGCCGCCGGGATATGTCGGCTACGACCAGGGCGGATTGCTGACCGATGCGGTCGACCAGCAGCCGCACAGCGTGTTGCTGCTCGATGAGATTGAGAAAGCCCATCCCGATCTGTTCAACATCCTGTTGCAGGTAATGGATAACGGCAAGCTGACCGATCACCACGGCAAGACGGTCGATTTCCGCAACACCATATTGATCATGACCACGAATGCCGGCGCCGCCGACATGGCGCGCGAGGGGATCGGATTCGGCGCGCTCAATCGCGAGGACGTCCAGGAGGATGCGATCAAGAAGATGTTCACCCCCGAATTCCGCAACCGCCTCGATGCGGTCGTGCCATTCGGATATCTACCGCCGGCGGTGGTCGCACGGGTGGTCGACAAGTTCATCCTGCAGATGGAAATGCAGCTCGCCGACCGCAACGTCCACATCCAGCTCGACGATGAAGCGCGCGAGTGGCTGACCGTCAAGGGTTATGACAAGATGAACGGCGCGCGGCCGATGGGCCGGCTGATGCAGGAGAAGATCAAGCAGCCGCTTGCCGAGGAATTGCTGTTCGGCAA
>JAJAZM010000023.1 GCA_026785645.1 Sphingomonas bacterium
AATGCGGCGCAGATCGACCGCCGCGCGCGGGCCGATTCGGACTTGCTCACCAGTCTGCTCCAGGCGGACGGCTATTATGACGCCGAGGTCGAACCGGCCATTGCGCTCGAGACCGACGTCATCGCGGTGACGCTGCGGGCCACGCCGGGGCCGCGTTACACGTTCGAGACGGTCGAGTTTCCGGGACTGGCCGAAGCAGGCGGCGAGGCCGGACCATTGCGTGAGGCATTTGCGGTCAAGCCGGGCGATCCGGTGGTGGCGGAGAAAGTCATCGCCGCCGGGATCGCACTGACGGTTGCGCTTGGCGAGCAGGGCTTCGCCACCGCCGATATCGGCGAGCAGGACATCGTCATCGATCATGCCACGGCGACCGCCCGGCTGGTGTTGCCGGTGCAGCCCGGACCGGTGGCGAAATTCGGCGAGATCAGGGTCACCGGCCAGCCGCCATTCTCGTCGCGCCACGTCGGGCAAATCGCGCGCTTCAAAAGCGGCGACAAGTTCGAGCGCTCCGAGGTCGACGATCTTCGCCGCGCTTTGGTCGCGACCGGGCTGGTGGCGTCGGTCGAGACCAAAGTGGTGCCGCGCGACGCGGGAAGGACGGTCGATATCGACGTCAAGCTCGAGCCGGCGCCGATGCGGACCATCGCCGGCGAGCTCGGCTATGGCACCGGCGAGGGGGTCAAGGTCGAGGCCAGCTGGCAGCATCGCAATTTCTTCAATCCCGAGGGCGCGCTGACCGTTCGCGGGGTGGCGGGAACGCAGGAGCAGCTCGCCTCGGTATCGCTTCGCCGAAGCAATTTCCGCAAGCGCGATCAGGTGCTCACCGCGCTCATTTCCGCCAGCAATGTCGACCGCAAGGCCTATTCGGCGAAGACTTTCCAGCTGTCGGGCGGGATCGAGCGGCAGAGCAATTTCATCTGGCACAAGAAATGGACGTGGAGCCTCGGCGGCGAGCTGGTCGCGTCGGACGAGCGCGACACGATCGAGTCGACCGGGGTCGAGCGGCGCCGCACCTTCTTCGTCGCGGCCTTGCCCGCCAGCCTCGGCTATGACGCAAGCAATGATTTGCTCGATCCGACCGACGGTTTCCGCCTGGGCGGGCGGATCAGCCCCGAACTGAGTTTCCAGGGCGGGACCTTCCCCTATGCCCGCGCCCAGATCGACGCGTCCGCCTATCGCGCGGTGTCGAGCAACATCGTGGCCGCGGGGCGGATCCGGCTCGGTACGATCCTTGGCGCGGGGCGCGAGGACATCGCCCCGTCGCGGCGTTTCTATTCGGGTGGCGGCGGATCGGTGCGCGGCTATGGCTATCAGCAACTCGGGCCGCGCGATATCGACGGCGATCCGATCGGTGGGCGTAGCCTGGCCGAGTTCAGCCTAGAGGCGCGGGTTCGGTTGAATGCGTTCGGTGGCAATTTCGGGGTGGTGCCGTTCCTCGACGGCGGGACATTGACCAACGCATCCTTCCCCAATGTCAGCAATTGGCAGTTCGGCGCCGGGATCGGGCTTCGTTACTATTCGAGCTTCGGCCCGATCCGGATCGACGTCGGCACCCCGCTCAACCCGCGCTCGGGCGATAGCCGGGTGGCGGTCGCGGTGTCGCTTGGCCAGGCGTTTTAAGTGAGCGAGGTCGCGACCGAGACCCAGATCATCCGGGTCCGCAAACATTGGTCGCGCCGATTGCTCAACGAATTACTGGCGCTGTTGCTGGCCTTGCTGCTGCTGCTCGTCGCCGGGCTCGTGCTGCTCGACACCGCGCCCGGCCACCGCTGGCTCGCCGACCGAATCGCCGGGATGCAGACCGCTACCGGGCTGAAGATCGAGATCGGACGGATCGAAGGCTCGGTGTTCGGCAATTCGCATCTGAAGAACGTCCGCGTGTCGGATCAGAAGGGGGTGTTCCTGACCTCCCCCGACATCATGCTCGACTGGGCGCCGGGAGCGTGGCTCGGCAATCGCCTGCACATCGACCGGCTTGAGGCCGACCGAATGACCTTGTCGCGACTTCCAGCGCTAAAGCCGACCGGGCGAAGCGGGCCGATCCTGCCGGGGTTCGATATTCATATCGGCCGGCTCGACATTCGCCGGCTCGAGCTTGGCGCGGCGGTAACCGGGACTCCGCGCGTCGGCGCGATCACCGGATCGGCCGATATCCGCAAGGGGCGCGCGATGGTCCGGCTCGATGGCGCGGTGCGCGGGCTCGACCGGCTGCACCTGGCGCTCGACGTCGAGCCCGACCGCGACCGGTTCGACATCGAAGCGCGCGCCAGTTCACCGGCAAACGGGCTGCTCCCGGCGCTGTTCGGATCGAAGCGACCGCTCGAGCTCGAGATCAAGGGCGACGGGCGCTGGTCGCGCTGGCGCGGCACGGCGGTGATGAATCTGTCGGGCCGGCGCGTCGCCAATCTCGCGCTGGCGGCGGATACGGGGCGCTATCGCCTGTCGGGCAAGATGGGCCCGGCACCGTTCCTCAAGGGCAAGCTCCAGAGGCTGACCAGCCCTGTGATCGACGTGGCCGGTGTCGGGACGCTCAAGGCGCGACTGCTCGACGGCGAATTGCGATTGTCCTCGCCCTCGCTTCGCGCCGTCGCGCGCGGCGCGATCGATCTTGGAAGCAACCAGTATCAGGACGTCCGCCTGGGGGTCGAATTGCTCCGCCCGCAGGCCTTGTTCGGCAATATGAGCGGCCGCAATGTGCGCTTGTTGTGGACCCTCGACGGCGCGTTCGGTGCCGCCAAATACGCCTACCGCCTGACCGCGCCGCAAGTGAAGTTCGACAATATCGGCTTTGCCGATGTTCGCGCCGAGGGACGTGGCACCGGATCGCCATGGCCGATGCGCGTGCCGCTCAGGCTGACCGCGAAAGCGGTCGCCGGGGTGGGTGATGTCGCGGGCAATATCCTCGCCAACGTCCGGTTGGAGGGCATGCTGCTGGTCACCGACAAGCAGGTGCGCGGCGACAATCTGACGCTCACCAGCAACAAGTTGAACGGCAAGGTCTCGCTGCTGATTGACCTCGTCAATGGCAAGTTCGACATCGTCATTTCGGGCGGCCTGACGCGCTATCTCATCCCCGGGATCGGGCTGGTCGACGTCAAGAGCGAACTCCACGTCGTGCCCGGCCCCAACAACAAGGCGCGGGTGGTGGGCAAGGCCGAAGCCTGGGTGCGGCGGCTCGACAACAAATTCTTCGCCGATCTGGCCGGGGGACTGCCGCGGATCACGACCGATCTCGAGCGGACCACCGACGGCATCCTCCACTTCACCAATCTCCAATTATACGCGCCCAAGCTTCGGCTGTCGGGCTCGGGAATTCGCCGCCGCGACGGCACTTTCCACATCGAGGCGAGCGGGCGGCAGGCGAAATATGGCCCGCTCAAGTTGGTGCTCGACGGGCGGATCGAACGGCCTAAGGTCGAGCTGTTCCTGCCCAGCCCCAACGAGGCGATGGGGATCAGCAACATGCGGCTGTCGCTCGATCCGCGTGCGTACGGTTTCGACTATCGCGCCAATGGCGGATCGCGGCTCGGGCCGTTCACCTCCAATGGTCGGATTTTGCTGCCCAAAGGCGGCCGCGCGACCATTGCCATCGCCGCGCTCAACGTGGCGGGATCGGTCGCGCGGGGCGATCTTCGCTCGGACCCCGGTGGCTTCACCGGCCAGCTTGCAGTCGGCGGTGCGCTCGGCGGCAATCTCGGCTTCCGCCCGGTCGGCAGCAACCAGCTGATCGAGACGCATCTCACTGCGACCGACGCCAGGCTCGCCGGCTCGCCCGCGATCGCGATCCGCGCGGGCAAGCTCGACGGGACGATCTTGCTCGAGGACGGCCGCACCTCGCTCGACGGGACCTTCGTCGGGCGCGGGATTGCCTATGGCGCGATCGATATTGCGCGGCTCACCGCAAGCGCCAAACTGGTCAATGGCTCGGGCCAGGTGCGCGCCGCGATCGCGGGTCGGCGGGGACGCGCGTTCGACCTGGTCGCCTTGGCCGATGTCACCCCCGACCGGATCAGCGTCACCGGGCGCGGCGAGGTTGATCGGCGCGCGCTGATCCTCGATTCGCCGGCGGTGCTGACCAAGGACGGCGACGGCTGGCGAGTGGCACCGACCCGGGTGCGTTTCGGCGGCGGCCGAGCGACCTTGGCGGGCCGCACCGGATCGAGCCCCGAGGTCAACGCCGATTTGCAGAGCATGCCGCTGCAATTGCTCGACATTGGCTGGCCCAACCTCGGACTCGGCGGGATTGCCAGTGGACGGCTCGATTATCGCTGGCACGGCGCCAATGGTGCCCCCGCCGGCCGCGCCGACCTGAAAGTGCGGGGCTTGACCCGCGCCGGACTGGTACTGTCGTCGCGGCCGATCGATGTGGGTTTGGCCGCAGTGCTCGACGGAGGGAAGGCGGCGTTTCGTGCCGTTGCGGTCAGCGACGGCAAGACCATCGGTCGCGCCCAGGCCCGCTTCGCGCCAATGGGTCGCGGGCCGATCATCGCCGAATTGGTCAATGCGCCGATGGCAATGCAGGTGCGCTACTCGGGCCCGGCGGATACATTGTGGCGATTGTCGGGGGTCGAGATCATCGACCTGTCGGGCCCCGTGGCGATCGGCGCCGACATCAGCGGTCGGCTGGTCGATCCCCGGATTCGCGGATCAATCCGCACCGCCAGCGCGCGGATCGAAAGCGCGGTGACCGGGATGGTGGTGCAGAATGTCGCCGCCAGCGGCCGCTTCGGCGGGTCGCGGCTGGTGCTCGACCGGATCGCCGGCCAGACTCCAGCAGGCGGGACCGTCGTCGGTGCGGGTTCGGTCGATTTCTCGGGCGGACGCCCCGCGCTCGACCTCAAGTTCAACGTGGTCCGCGCACAATTGCTCGACCGCGACGATATCGCCGCCACCGTCACCGGCCCGCTCGCCATCCAGTCGAGCGGGCGCGGCGGCCGCATTTCGGGCGAACTGAAGCTCGACAAGGGTCGCTTCACGTTGGGCAAGGCGAGCGCCGCCTCGGCGGTGCCGCGGCTCCAGGTGCGCCACGTCGGGCGCGACGTCGACGACGTGATCGAGATTGCCGACCTGACCCCGTGGACGCTCGACCTCAAGGTCGCGGGCGGCGACCTCACCGTGCGCGGGCTCGGCATCGACAGCCGCTGGACGACCGATCTCGCCATCTCCGGCAACGTCTCCGCGCCGCGCTTCAACGGCCGCGCCGATCTCATTCGCGGCAATTACGAATTCGCCGGGCGCGGCTTCCGGCTCGAGCGCGGGATCATCCGTTTCCGTGGCGAGAGCCCGCCCGATCCTTCGCTCGACATTCGCGCCGAGGCGCAGGTCCAGGGGCTCGATGCCGCGGTCACCGTGCGCGGCACCGGGCTCAAGCCCGAAATCGCCTTCACCTCGGTGCCCTTGTTGCCGCAGGACGAATTGCTGTCGCGCATCCTGTTCGGCACCTCGATCACCAACCTGTCGCCGGCCGATGCCGTCCAACTGGCGTCGGCGGTAGCGTCGCTGCAATCGGGCAATGGCAGCCTCGACCCGATCAATGCGATCCGCCGCGCGGTCGGGCTGGATCGGCTGCGGATCCTGCCGGCCGACATCGCCACCGGGCAGAAGACCGCCATCTCCGCAGGCAAGTATCTCGGCCGCAAACTCTATGTCGAAGTGATCACCGACGGGCAGGGCTATTCGGCCACCCGGGTCGAATATCAGGTCACCCGCTGGCTCTCGATCCTGTCGTCGATCTCGACAATCGGCCGGACCAGCGCCAACGTGCGGGTGTCGAAGGATTACTAGTGCGACAGGGCGAGGGGCGAGCATGAAGAATTGGAATTTCCGCAAGACCGTGCTGACCCGCGAGGAGATGCCCGAGCATCACCGGCTGGCGAAAACGCTCGGCTGGCCGCACCTCGTGGCGCTGGGCGTCGGCGCGATCGTCGGCACCGGCATCCTGACGCTGATCGGGGTCGGCGCGGGCAAGGCCGGGCCGGCGGTGATCCTGTCGTTCGCCATCGCCGGTCTGATCTGCGCCTGCGCCGCCCTGGCCTATGCCGAAGTCGCGACGATGATCCCGGCGTCGGGGTCGGCCTACACTTACTCCTACGTCGTGTTCGGCGAGCTGATCGCGTGGATGATCGGGGTCGCGCTGATCCTCGAATATAGCCTGGTGGTCAGCGCGGTCGCGGTCGGCTGGTCGGGATATGCCGCGGGCTTCCTCGATTCGATCGGGATGGGATTGCCCGCTGCGCTGGTCAACGGGCCCGAGCTTGGCGGGATCGTCAACTTGCCCGCCATCTTCATCATCATCGTCGTCGCCGGATTGCTGCTTGCGGGCACCCGCGAAAGTGCGACGCTCAACGCCATCCTGGTGGTGATCAAGCTCGCCGCGTTGGTGTTGTTCGTCGCGGTTGCGTTGCCGGTGTTCGACGCATCGAATTTCCAGCCGTTCATGCCCAACGGCTTCCCGCGCAGCGGCGCACCGGGAAGCGAGGTCGGGGTGATGGCCGCGGCGGCGATCATCTTCTTTGCCTTCTACGGGTTCGATGCCATCGCCACTGCGGCCGAGGAAGCCAAGGATCCTGGCCGCGACCTCGCCATCGGAATTGTCGGATCGATGGTGCTGTGCGTGAT
>JAJAZM010000024.1 GCA_026785645.1 Sphingomonas bacterium
CGCCAAGGTGATCGCGCTCGACATTCGCGATGTCGACGTGCCCTTGTCCGAGCTGGGCCACGCCCAGGCCACCGCCGCCGGTCTGTGGTTCGCCGCGCTCCCTGAAGACCAGCGCCCCGAAGTGCTATTAAGCTCGCCGTATCTCCGCGCGCGCCAGACTGCCGAGGCGATCTGCGCTGCGGGCGGGCTCGGCGGCGATGCCAGGCCAACCGTGCTCGACGAACGCCTGCGCGAGCGCGAATTCGGGATATTCGACGGCCTCACCCCGCTCGGAATCGCCGATAAATATCCCGACGAAGCCGCGCATCGCGCCAAGCTCGGCAAATTCTATCATCGCGCGCCGGGCGGCGAGAGCTGGGCCGACGTCATCCTCCGCCTCCGCTCGGCGCTCAACACCATCAACCTGCAATTTGCCGGCAAGCGCGTGCTGGTGGTCGGCCACCAGGTGGTGGTGATGTGCCTGCGCTACATCCTCGAGGAATTGACCGAGGAGCAATTGATGGCACTCAACGCCCAAGGCGAAGTCCTCAATTGCGGCATTTCGGCGTTCGACTTCGACACCAGCGACCGGCGTTTCGGCAAACCCAAGCTCGCTCTGTGGAACCTCGGCGCGCCGATGGAGCTGGCCGGCGCCGAGCAGACTTCGGCGCCCGACATCATGGCCGGCTCGCGCTAATCCTCGTGTTTTTCCAGCTCGTCACCCTCGAGCTTGACGACATGCAGCACGTTGGTCGACCCGCTCCGCGCGAACGGCACACCGGCCATCAGCACCATCCGCTCGCCGGCGCAAACAATCCCGTTGCGGAGCGCGATGCGCTTGGCCTTGCCGACCATTTCCTCGAAATTGTTGACGTCGCGGGTGTGGACCGCATGGACTCCCCATTGCAGGCCCAGCCGCCGCGCCACTTTTAATGATGCGGTCATCACCATGATCGGCACTGGCGGCCGCTCGCGCGCGATCCGCCGCGCGGTCGATCCAGATGAGGTATAGCACGCCATCGCCTTCGCATTGATGATCTTGGCGATCTGCGCGGCGCTCTCGGACAGAGCGTCGGCGGTGGTCGCCTCGGCCGGGGTTTCGGTGAAATGGATCCGCGCCGGATAGACCGGGTCGTTCTCGGCACTGCGCGCGATCCGGTCCATCATCGCCACTGCCTCGACCGGATAATTGCCTGCCGCGCTTTCGGCCGACAGCATGATCGCGTCGGCCCCGTCGTAGATTGCGGTCGCGACATCGCTCACTTCGGCGCGGGTCGGGGTGGGTGAGACGATCATCGATTCGAGCATCTGCGTCGCCACCACCACCGGCTTGCCACGCTGGCGAGCGAAGGCGACGATCCGGTTCTGCGCCGGCGGCACGTCCTCGGGCGGAAGTTCGACGCCAAGGTCGCCGCGCGCGACCATCACCGCGTCGGCCAGGTCGACGATCGCATCCAGTTGGTCGATCGCCGCAGGCTTCTCGATCTTGGCCAGCAGCGCCGCTTTATCGCCGATCAATGCGCGCGCTTCGGCGACATCCTCGGGCCGCTGGACGAAGCTCAGCGCGATCCAGTCGACCCCTTGCTCGAGCGCAAATTTGAGGTCGCTGCGGTCCTTTGCGGTCAGCGCCGGGATCGGCACGACCACGTCGGGGACATTGACCCCCTTGTGATCCGACACCCGCCCGCCGACCTCGACCACTGCGGCAATCTTGTCGCCCTCGACCGCGACCACCCGCAACCGCACCTTGCCGTCGTCGATCAGCAATCGGTCGCCCTTGCCCACCGCTTCGAACAATTCGGGATGCGGAAGCTCGACCCGGTTGGCGTCGCCCAGCTTGGTTGCGCGGTCGAGCACGAACATCTGCCCCGCGCCGAGCATCGCCGCGCCGCCCTTGAACTTGCCGACCCTCAACTTGGGCCCCTGGAGATCGACCAGGATCGTCGTTGGTCGCTTGGTATCGGCTTCCATCGCGCGGATAGCCTTGACCAATTTGGCTTTGTCGGCCTGGCTGCCGTGGCTCATGTTGATGCGGAAGGCATCAGCCCCGGCGTCGAACAGGTTGCGGATCATCGCCGGGCTGCTGCTTGCAGGGCCGAGCGTGGCGAGGATGCGCACCTTGCGTGCGCGTGGTTTGATTTCGGTCGACACCCGCGCCTGCATAAAGCTTCGGGGCCCATGTTCAACCGGCTTGAGGCCGACCCGCGCCTCGCCTAAGGCTCCCCTCGAAATCACCCCAGGAAGCGGAGCAACACCATGGCCGAAGGCAATGTCGCGGCAGACCAGCTGCGGCTGTTCATCGAACGAATCGAACGTCTCGAGGAAGAGAAGAAGAGCATGGCCGACGATGTCCGCGACGTTTACGCCGAGGCCAAGTCGAACGGCTATGACACCAAGACGATGCGCAAGATCGTCGCGCTGCGCCGCATGGAAACCCACGTCCGCCAGGAAGCCGACGCGTTGCTCGACACCTATCGCAACGCCTTGGGATTGGCATAAGGTAACGTCATGGCAGGCCATTCCAAATATAAGAACATCATGTACCGCAAGGGCGCGCAGGATAAGAAGCGCTCGGGCATGTTCTCCAAGCTGAGCCGCGAAATCACCGTCGCGGCCAAGATGGGCCTGCCCGATCCGGACATGAACCCGCGCCTTCGCGCCGCCATCAATGCCGCCAAGGCGCAGTCGATGCCCAAGGACAATATCCAGCGCTCGGTCGACAAGGCCGCGCGCGGCGATGCCGAAACCTATGAGGAAATCCGCTACGAGGGGTTCGGCCCCGGCGGCGTGTCGCTGATCATCGAGGCGCTGACCGACAATCGCAACCGCACCGCGACCAACGTCCGCACTGCGGTCAGCAAGAATGGCGGCAATCTGGGCGCTAGCGGAAGCGTCAGCCATGCCTTCGACCGCGTTGGCCTGATCAATTACCCCGCCACCGTGGGCGATTCCGAAAAAGTGTTCGAAGCCGCGCTCGATGCCGGCGCCGAAGATGTCAGCTCGTCCGACGATGGCCATGAAATCTGGACCGAGATCGGGAGCTTGCATGAAGTCGCCAAGGCACTCGAGCCCACGCTCGGCGAGGCCGAAGGCGCCAAGCTCGCGTGGCGGCCGCAGGTCATGGTCGAGGTCGGCGAGGGCGACGCCGCAACTCTGTTCAAGTTGATCGACGCGCTCGACGACGATGACGACGTCCAGACCGTATGGGGCAATTACGACATCCCCGACGACGTGCTTGAAAAGCTCGGATGATGTGGGGCTGGCGCTGATGTGGGGCTGGCTGGCGGTCAAAGCGCTCGTCTCGGGTGTGATCGTCGCCGCCGTGTCCGAAATCGCTCGCCGCTATCCGACCACCGGCGCCTTGGTCGCCTCGCTGCCGCTGATCTCGGTGCTCGGCATGTTGTGGCTGTGGCATGACAAGCCCGACCGCACCAACATGGCGGTGCATAGCGCTTCGACCTTCTGGTACGTCCTCCCCAGCCTGCCGATGTTCCTGGTCATCCCGATGCTGCTCCGCGCCGGGGTGCAATTTCATCTCTCGCTGCTGCTCGGCTGCCTGCTTACCATCGCCCTCTATCTCGCCATGATCGCGCTGGCCCCGCGCTTCGGCCTTAAGCTGTAATGCTGGTCCTCGGGCTCGATCCGGGGCTTGGCACTACTGGCTGGGGGCTGATCCGCGCGACAGGTAATCGCCTGTCGCACCTCGCCAACGGCCAGCTCAAGACCGACCCGAAGGAACTGCTCCCCCAGCGCCTGTCGCACCTCGCGACGATGCTCGAGGCGCTGATCGCCGATCATCAGCCCGACAGTGCCGCAGCCGAGGAAATTTTCGTCAACAAGAACCCGCAGACCACGCTCAAGCTCGCCCAGGCCCGCGGCGTCTGCCTGATGGTCGCCGCCCGCTCGGGCATCACCGTCGGCGAATATGCCGCGCGGTTCGTCAAGAAAGCCGTGGTCGGGGTCGGCAATGCCGACAAGGTCCAGGTCCACGCGATGGTCCAGCGCCTGCTCCCCGGGATCGCCATCGCCGGCCCCGACGCCGCCGACGCCCTCGCCGTCGCCATCACCCACGCCCACCATCTGGCAAGCGCCAAGGCGATGGGCCAATAAAACCCGTTCGTGTCGAGCGCAGTCGAGACAGGTCCCTCGACTTCGCTCGGGACGAACGGTTAGGGTAAGCCCATGATCGCCCGCCTCACCGGAATTCTCGCCGAGACCACCGCCGACAGCGCGGTGCTCGACGTCGCCGGCGTCGGCTACCTCGTCCTCGCCTCCGCCCGCACCCTCGATGCGATCGGCCCGATCGGCGGCGAGGTGATGCTGCTCACCGAAATGCAGGTGCGCGAGGACAGCATGACGCTGTTCGGCTTCGGTTCGGCGGGCGAGCGCGAGAGCTTCCGCGCGCTGACCAGCGTCCAGGGCGTCGGCGGCCGGGTCGCGCTCGCCATCCTGTCGGTGCTCGATCCGGCCGAACTCGCCGCTGCTGTCTCGCGCGGCGACAAGGCGATGGTCGCGCGCGCCAACGGCGTCGGCCCCAAGCTCGCGATGCGGATCGTCAATGAGCTCGCCGGCAAACTCGGGAATCCGGCGCTGGCCGGAACACTCGGCGCGTCCGCCCCGCGCGGCGGCACCGCCCAGGACGCGCTCAGCGCTCTCGCCAACCTCGGCTTCAGACCCGCCGACGCCAGCGCCGCGGTTGCGGCGGCGGTCGCCGACCTCGGCGAAACCGCAACCCTCGACGCGCTGGTTCGGCTGGCGCTCCGGAAAGCGGCGAAGTGATTTACACAGCTAAGCAGTGAGGACGTCATGCGTATAGCTCGAGCGTTAGACCCAGCTAAGGTCGTCACCAAAATGGCGGAGTATCGGGCTGACCCAGATCAGTTCTTTGTCAAGTACGGTGGAGGTCCATCAACCGGTTACGACCTCATAGACGATGTCGGCTACACCTATCCTCCAGCCGCAATCGTCCAAGCCGCCTTGAACCGTGAGGACGTTAAGGGCGGGCTCAAGCATTCCGACTCCGCTGGCGTAGCACTAAAATTTCACGGATTTCGTGTTATCGAGAAAGGCAAGTTTCGTAGGGAGCCGGCTACTGAGAAAGACAAGGCCCAATTATTGGGTATCGAGGAAACTGAGCGGCTTGGCGCCGCGAAGGTTCGAATAGGTGCTGGGACGCTCCGCCAGTTCGCGTTGAAGCATCGTGTCTGCTGCGAAGTAACCGACATAGTTGAGCCTGAGTTGCTGCGGGTCTCACACATCGTTGCATGGTCGGAAGACAAACCCAGCCGCCTCGACCCCGACAACATAATTTTGCTCTCCAGCCTTTGGGACGCCGCTTTCGATCGAGGGATGATAAGTTTTAATATGGCTGGATGCGCGATTTTTGGACCACGCCTTGCCGAAACGACATTGAAACATATGCGATTCAGTGAGAGTAAATCTTTGGCAATAAGCGACGCCCGTTCAGAATATTTGGCCCGTCACAGGCGCAAGCATGGCTTCAGATAAAGGTCGGCAATGACTCACCCCGCCTCCTGCCGCTGCGGCCAGCTTCGCGCGGTTGCCACCGGCACCCCGGTCCGCATCTCGGTCTGCCATTGCCTCGATTGCCAGAAGCGCAGCGGCAGCGCCTTCGCCGCGCAGGTCCGCTTTCCCGCCGCGCAGGTGACCGTCAGCGGCGAGGCGACCACCTTCACCGCCAACGGTGACAATGGCGCAGCGCATTTCCACTTCTGCCCTAACTGCGGCGCGACCGTCTATTTCCAGAACGACAGCGTGCCCGACACCATCGCGGTTCCGCTTGGCGCGTTCGACGATCCCTATTTCGTCACGCCCACAGTCTCGGTGTGGGAAGAACGCCAACACGAATGGCTCGAGATCGCCGGCGATGTCGAGCATCAGGACTAATCATGCTCAGGGACATCCTCGACACCTTCGTGCCATTGGTCGTGCAGGCGATCGAGCTCGTCGGCGTCACCATCATCGCGCTTGGATCGGCGATCACCCTCGCCTTGTTCCTCGTCGCGCTGGCCAGGCGCGTGAAAGTCGAGGACGCCATCGGCCGGTTTCGCTCCGATCTCGGGCGCTCGATCCTGCTCGGCCTCGAATTCCTCGTTGCCGCCGACATCATCAGCACCGTGGTCATCGACCTGACGCTGGAAAGCGTCGCCGCGCTCGCCGGGATCGTGTTCATCCGCACCCTGCTCAGCTTCAGTCTTGAGGCCGAGATTGACGGCCGCTGGCCGTGGCAGCGCGCCGCAGCGGAGAAAACGGACCGTCCCTAACCGCCCCACGCCTCGCGATAGACCCGCAAAAAATTGCCCCCCATCAGTTTCTCCACCCGCGTTTGGGTCCATCCGCGTTTGATCAAATCGGCCGCGATCCGGCGATAGCGATCAACCGAATTATACGCCTCGACCACCGGAATGAAGTCGGGATTCTCCCCCGGCGCGGCGATCCCGCTCTTCAGCCGCTCGATCTGCCACTTGCGCAAATTCTCGCGGGTCTTGGCGTCCAGCGTCATTGGCAACACGCCATTGTCGGTGCCGATCCCGACATGATCCTCGCCCGCGATCCGCGCG
>JAJAZM010000025.1 GCA_026785645.1 Sphingomonas bacterium
ACGCGTGATGTCGACTCGGTCGTCGCCCGCGCCGCCTCGTCCAACCTGATGGTCGCGACGATCGGCTCGGTCGGTGGAAGTTCGATCAACGGGACGAAACTCGACATCCCCCTCGCCACCCTCCGCGCCGCGCACGAAGGCTTCTTTCCCGCCCTCATGTCGAACGAACTCTGATCGCGTGAGCGATGTTCCGCACATTCCCTACACCGCCCTCCCCGCGCTGACCGATGACGAGCGGATTGCCCGCGCGACCGCCTTCCGCGACGAAATTTCCACCCGCCGTTCCTGCCGGATGTTCGCCGATACCCCGGTCCCGCGCGCGGTGATCGAGAACGCGATCCTCGCCGCTGGCTCCGCCCCGTCGGGCGCCAATCACCAGCCGTGGCATTTCGCGGTGGTCGAAAGCGCCGCTCTCAAACACCGCATCCGGCTCGAGGCCGAGGCGGAGGAAGCCGCTTTCTACGCCGGCAAGGCGGGCCAGGAATGGCTCGAGGCGCTGGCCCCGCTCGGCACCGATTCCGACAAAAGCTTCCTCGAGCTCGCGCCTTATCTGATCGTCGTCTTCGGCCAGCGCCGCGGCGGGATCGAGCCGGGTGCCGACAGGAAAAATTATTATGTCACCGAAAGCGTCGGTATCGCCTGCGGATTCATGCTCGCCGCGCTTCACGCCGCAGGCCTCGCGACCCTGACCCACACCCCGTCGCCGATGGGCTTCCTGCGCGACATATGCGGACGGCCGAGCAGCGAAACCCCGCTGATGGTCATCGTCGCGGGGCTGCCTGCCGGAGACGCGACAATCCCGGCTTACGCCACCCGCAAGAAGCCGCTCGAGCAGATTTCAAGCTGGCTATGACCAAGCTTCGCGCCGCGCACGACGGCTTCTTCTCCGCGCTGATGGACGGCGAGCTTTGGGTGCAGCAGATGCATTGATCAGCGCATCAAATGATGCTATATCTGATGCATGCGAACCACGCTCAACATCGACGACGAGGTCATCGGTGATCTTCGCGACTATACCGAACTCAAGGAAGTCAGCGCCATCGTGCGCCGCGCCTTGATCGAGATGCGACAGCGCGAGGCGGCTCGGCGGATCGTCGCGATGGGCGGGACGATGCCCGACGCCTGGGCACCCAATGAAGGCGACGAGCCACCCGTTTGACGATCATCGACACCGGCATCTGGATCGATGACTTGCGAGCGCCGGATGCGCTTCTGGCCAGCCTGCTCCTCGACCTTCGCGGCTTGCTTCATCCGTTCGTGCTTGGCGAGATTGCTCTCGGCTCGCTGCCGCGCCGCGACGCCTATCTCGGCGCGTTGCGGCAGCTACCGCGTCCCTCGATCGCCCGGCATCACGAAGTCGCGAAGCTGATCGAATCCGAAGCATTGCACGGGACCGGGATCGGCCACGTCGACGCGCATTTGCTGGCGTCGTGTCGGCTCATGCCCGGATCGACACTGTGGACCCGCGACAAGCGCCTCCACGCTCAGGCACAAAGACTGGGCATCGCCTTCGCGCCGTGATCGCCGAACGCGCCATGTCACTTGCGAACGCTTCTCATTAGCGCTATACGGGGTTCATGATCGTCTGTTCCTGCAATGCGATTCGCGATTCCGAGGTGCGCAGCGCCGCTCGCCGCGGCTGCCCCTGCCCCGACAGCGCCTATCGTTCGCTCGGCTGCCAGATGCAGTGCGGGTCGTGCCGCGATTACGCCACCGAGATCATCGACGAGGAACGCGCCCTGCTGCTTGCGGTCCAATCGCGCGCGGCCTGATTTCCCGCTTCTAGCCCGTGCCGCACTGGTCTATGCCTCCGCC
The DNA here is from genome assembly GCA_026785645.1 of Sphingomonas bacterium. GTDB lineage: Bacteria > Pseudomonadota > Alphaproteobacteria > Sphingomonadales > Sphingomonadaceae > Sphingomicrobium. The sequence continues at coordinate 1,816 of JAJAZM010000025.1, forward strand.
CAACAGGAGGTGAGGCATGAAGGGCGACACACGGGTCATCGAACTACTTAACGAGGCGCTCCGCAACGAGCTCACTGCGGTCAATCAATATTGGCTGCATTACCGCCTGCTCGACCATAAGGGCGTCCACAAACTCGCCAAATTCGAGCGTCACGAATCGATCGACGAGATGAAGCATGCCGACGAATTGGCGGAGCGCATCCTGTTCCTCGACGGCCTGCCCAATTTCCAGACGTTGGGCCGCCTGCGCATCGGCGAAACGGTCGAGGAAATCCTCCGCGCCGACCTTGAGCTTGAGCTGGAGGCGGTCGAGCAATTGAAGGGCGCCATCGTCCACAGCGAAAGCGTGCGCGATTTCACTAGCCGCGATCTGTTCGCCAAAATCCTCTCCAACGAGGAAGATCATGTCGACCATCTCGAGCAACAGTTCGAGATGATCGTGGCGATGGGACTTCCCAATTACGTCCAGCTGCAGTCCGAAGCTGCCGACGACTAAGCATCTTTCGGGGGCAGCGTGACCGACGACACCGCATCCGACCGGATCGCCACCCTCGACATCGTCCGCGGGGTCGCGGTGATGGGGATATTGGTGATGAACATCGCCGGCTTCGCAATGCCCTATCCGGCCTATGCCAACCCTGCGGCCTACGGCGGCGACAGCGGGCTCGATTTCGCCAGCTGGCTGTTCAACTTCCTGATCTTCGACGGCAAGATGCGCGGGCTGTTCTCGATCCTGTTCGGTGCCTCGACCCTGCTGGTGATCGAGCGCGCGACAGCTGCGAGGCGCGCCACCGTTGCTGACCGCACGGGCGCCAGTGCCCATTACGCCCGCATGGTCGTGCTGCTCGGCTTTGGCCTCGCGCACTTCTACTTCATCTGGTTCGGCGACGTTCTCGCGCTCTATGCATTGTGCGGGATGCTGCTCTATTTCTTTCGCAACAAGAGCCCGCGCGCGCTGGTCCGCTGGGCGGTCGCCTTCCTGTCGCTGTCGATCATCTACTTCGGGCTGATCGGCCTGACCGGCGCGCTGGCCGGCAATCCCGGTCTCGCGCCCGGGGCCGCGGCCAATCTCGAAGAATCGCGCCGTACGATCGACGTCGAATTCGGCGCTTCGAGCCCCAAGATCCCGGCCGATCTCGCGCTCTACCGTTCCGACTATGCAACCATCGTCGACTCGCGCCTCAACGGCCGCCGCTACGAGCCATTCCTGTCGTTGTTCGGCCTCGGCTTCGAGACGCTCGGGCTGATGTTCCTCGGCATGGCGATGTTCAAATCGGGCTTCCTGACCGGTGCGTGGGACCAGCCGCGCTACCGCCGCTGGGCGATTCGCTGCGCGGAAATCGCGCTCCCCCCGCTGGCGTTCTTGGCCTGGTGGCAGGCCAGCGCCGATTTCGACTCGGTGCGCGTCTTCCTCGCCTTCCTCGCTTTGTCGGTGCCGTTCGACGTCCTGCTGGCGGTCGGCTGGGCGGCGGCGATCATCTGGTGGGTGAAAAGCGGCGCGCTCCCCGCGCTCAAAGCCCGCGTCGCGGCGGCCGGGCAAATGGCCTTCACCAACTATCTCGCCACGTCGCTGATCATGACCAGCATCTTCTACGGCTACGGCCTGAACCTGTTCGGCGACGTCAGCCGCGCCGGTCTGTGGCTATTCGTGCTCGGCATGTGGGCGCTGATCCTGGCCTGGTCCAAGCCGTGGCTCGACCGCTTCGCCTACGGTCCGCTCGAATGGCTATGGCGCAGCCTGTCGCGGCTGAAGCTCCAGCCGCTGCGCAAAGTTTAAATCCGGCCAAATTCCTGGTTCGACGCACGCCGGCCGAAGGTCGCCGGCGCCGCGCGCGTCTTGAGCGGGTTGGTCGCCTTGTCGAACATCTCGACCGTCAGATTGAACAACCGGCGAAGCTCGACCACGTCGGGGATCAGTTCATCGGGAAAGCGATGGGTCTCGATGCACGACCGCGCGACATTCTCGATCCGCTCGGCGACTTCGGCCAATGGTTCGGCGCCGAACTGCCGCGCTTCGCCCTTCAACGTATGCGCCGGGATCACCAGCGCGACCGTGTCATGGTCGTGCATCGCTTGCTCGATCCTGGCGACGCTCTTTTCGCCATCCTCGCGGAAATAGCCGAGGATTCGGATGAATCCCGGGCCAAGCTCGCCCCGCGATTTCTCGAAATATGGCCAGTTGACGATGCCTGAGCTTTCGTCGCGATCGAATTCCTCGTTCAAATTGCCCGCTCCATCCGCGCCGCAAAGGCGTCATTCCACGCCGCTTCCTACGCCCCAAAGGGTAAAGAGCAGGTTATTGCGGCCAGATTACTGAGCGCTATCGACGTACGGGTTTTTCTGCGCGCGCATCGCCAGCCGCAGCGGCACCGGCCCGAGCCCGAGGTCGCGCCGCATCGAATTGAGCAGGTAACGCTCGTAGCTGGTCGGGAGCTGATCGACCCGCGACCCGAACACGACGAAGCTCGGCGGACGCGTCTTGACCTGCGTGATGTAGCGCAGTTTGATCCTCTTGCCCCCGGGTGCGGGCGGCGGATTGGCGTCGACCGCGCGTTCGAACCAGCGGTTGAGCTCGCCCGTCCCGATCCGCCGCGACCATTGCTCGCGCACTTCGAACGCCGCGCCGAGCAACTGGTCGATACCCTTGCCGGTGATTGCCGAAACGGTCATCAGCGGCACACCCTTCAACTGGCTGAGCCCTTCCTCGAGCGCGCCCTTGACCCCGTTGAACAACGCCGACGCGCCCTCGGCGACATCCCATTTGTTCATCGCGATGACCAACGCGCGGCCTTCGTCGATCACCTGGCTGGCGATCTTGAGATCCTGCACCTCGAGCCCGCGGGTGGCGTCCAGCAGCAGCACCACCACTTCGGCGAAATCGATCGCGCGCTTGGTGTCCATCACCGACAATTTCTCGAGCTTGTCATCGATCTTGGCGCGCTTCCTCATGCCCGCCGTATCGATCAACCGCACCGGCCGCTCTTCTTTGGCAATCGGGTCGTTCCACAACCATTCGATGCTGATCGAATCGCGGGTGATCCCGGCTTCGGGCCCGGTAATCATCCGCTCCTCGCCGAGCATCTTGTTGACCAAAGTCGACTTGCCCGCATTGGGTCGCCCGACGATCGCCAGCTTCAGCGGTCCGTCCCCGCGCTCGTCATCCTCGTCGGTATTGGCGAATTCCTCGCGTTCGATGTGCGGGCGGAGCGCCTCGAACAGATCGACCAGCCCCTCGCCATGTTCGGCCGACAGCGCGAACGGCTCGCCCAGCCCAAGCTTGTACGCCTCGAGCCGCCCGGCCTCGCCGCCGCGCCCCTCGGCCTTGTTGGCGGCGACGATCACCGGCGTATCCTCCTGCCGCAGCCAGCGGCCGATTTCCTCGTCCATCGAGGTCAGCCCTTCGCGCGCGTCGATCAGGAACAACGCGACATCGGCTTCGCGCACCGCGGCTTCGGTCTGCGCCCGCATCCGTCCGGGCAAGGACTTGGGATCCACATTCTCGAACCCGGCAGTGTCCATCACCCGGAACTGCAGCCCGAGCAATTCGCCCTCGCCTTCGCGCCGGTCGCGAGTCACGCCGGGCCGGTCATCGACCAGCGCAACACGCTTGCCGACGAGGCGGTTGAACAGAGTCGACTTGCCGACGTTGGGGCGGCCGACGATGGCGACAGTGGCTTGGGGCATGTCGCAGCGCTTGGCCGTTTGGGCGCTCCGGGTCAACCGAGCGGCCGTCGCCGCCCCTTGCGTATCGCCCCCGTCCGACGCACGCTCGGGCGCTCGAAACGGAGGGGAACACGATGGACCAGATCAACCCGTACCGGCCCGTGCCGCGCTGGTTTACGATTGCCGCGCTCGGCGCCTTGCTGTTCGAGATGTTCGGCTGCGTGATGTATCTGATGCAGGTCTCGGTCGACCCTTCGAGCCTGCCGGTCGACCAGCGCGCCTTGTGGGACGCAGCCCCGACGTGGATGGTTGCCGCATATGCGGTTGCGGTGTGGGTCGGACTGATCGGTGCGATCCTGCTCGTCATGCGCCGCCGCCTTGCCGAAAAGTTGCTGCTCGTCTCGCTGATCGCGGTGGTCGTGCAATTTTCGGCGCTGCTGCTCGTCCCCCAGCTTCGCAACCTGACCACCAGCGACGCCTTGTTCCTGCCGTTCGTGATCATCGTCGCCAGTTACTCGATCTGGCACTTCGCCTGGATGGCGCGGCGTTCCGGCTGGCTACGCTGACGGCGGCCGGGTGGCTACGCTGACCGCACCCCGCTAGAAGGCGGGTCATGTCCACCTTCACCATCGACAGCGGCACCAGCCGCGCCACGCCGACCCCGGTCCCAGGCAAGCGCATGACCGTCCCCGCGATCCGCGCCCGCAAGATTGACGGCCAGACCGCCGAGCCGCTGGTGATGCTCACCGCTTACACCATGCGCATGGCGCAATTGCTCGATCCGCATTGCGAGATGCTGCTGGTCGGCGACAGTCTGGGGCAGGTGATTTACGGCCTGCCCTCGACCGTCCCTGTCACGCTGGAAATGATGTGCGCCCACGGCGCCGCCGTCGTCCGCGGCAGCTGGCATGCGCTGGTCGCGGTCGACATGCCGTTCGGAAGCTATGAAAGCTCGCCCGAAACCGCCTTCGCCAGCGCCGCGCGGATCATGAAGGAAAGCGGCTGCGCGGCGGTCAAGCTCGAGGGTGGCGAGGCGATGGCCGAGACGATCGCCTTCCTCACCAATCGCGGAATCCCCGTGATCGGTCACGTCGGCCTCACCCCGCAGGCGGTCAATGTGCTTGGCGGCTATGGCGCGCGGGGCAAGTCGGCGGTCGAGGCGACCAAGATCGTCGGCGACGCCAAAGCGGTGGCCGAGGCCGGTGCGTTCTGCGTCGTTGTCGAAGGCGTGATGGAAAGCATCGCCAACGAACTGACCAAGGCGATCGCGGTCCCCACCATCGGCATCGGCGCCTCGCCCAATTGCGATGGCCAGGTGCTGGTGACCGAGGATATGCTCGGCCTGTTCGAGCGCACCCCGCGGTTCGTCAAACGCTACGACGACCTCGCCGCCCGGATCACCACCGCCGCCACCACCTACGCACAAGAAGTCCGCGCCCGCGCCTTCCCCACCGAAGAGCAGACCTACCGGCCCAAGCCATGACTCAACGCTGGCGACGGGCATAACCGGCGAGCATTGCGACTCGCGTCGGCGCGACTTGACGTGACGTCATGCAAAAAATCCAAATAACCTGCTTTGTATTAGCGGCTTCACATATTGCTGAAAATGAGCCTAATATTCCTCTCGAGCCGAGTCTGTCTGGACGTCACCTGAGGGGGAACAGCCGTGCAAAAGATCGCCAATCATCGTCATTCGACCGTGTCCGCCCGCCTTGGCCGCAGGGCGCATCCGGTCCGCAATCGCGCGCTTCGCGATGGCTCGGCCCTGGCCTCGACCTTCCTGATCGCCGCGCTGGCGGCATCGCCGCTCACGGCGCAGCAGGCGGTCAACCTGCCGGCCCAGATTGTTCCGGTAGTTGTCAACAACAATGCCAATTGCGTGTTCGCTGGCGACTGCATTTTCATCAGCACGATTGGCGGTGCCGCCAATACGATCACGCTGACCAACTCGGGCAACCTCACCTCGACCGGTGCATCGGGCATCGAGACCACGACCCAGGGCGCATCGATCACGATCGACAATATCGGCACCATCATTTCGCTCGATGACGGCATATATGTTGAGCTGAGTGCAAGTGCTTTAGGCATAACGGGCCTTCCAGGCGGCTCGGGTGGCTCTTCGTTTGCCGGCGGTGGTGGTGACGGAGCGGCTGGCGCTCCTGGCGCTGGTGGTCTCCCGGGGGCAAATGGAGCGCCAGGCGGACCGGGTGGTAGCGGATCGGGCGGAACGGCCACCTCAGGAGCGGCTACAACGGCGCCCGCCGCGGGCCTGATCGATGTCGACAATGACGCCAACATCTCCACTTCTGGGACGAACGCGCCTGGCATTCGTGCAGGGGCGTTCGCGGCAAACAACACCGGCGGTGCTGGTGGCTCGGGCGGTGGCGGAAGCGGCGGCAACGGCGGTGCGGGCGGTGTTGGTGGTGCGGGCGGATTCGCCTTTCCGGCCGAAGTCGGCGGAAGCGGCGGCGCCGGCGGGATCGGCGGATCGGGCACTGGCGCTAGCGGCGCCGGCGGCGGCGCAGTGTCCGGTGGCGCAGTCTCGTCCATCACGGTCACCAACAGCTTCCGCATCACCACCTCGGCCGTCAATTCGGAGGGAATGCTCATTGTGGGCATTGCCGGCCTGGCCACCGGCGGTATTGGCAGCGCCGGCGGCGCTGGCTCTGGTGGCGACGGCGGTGCGGGGGCCGACGGAAGTGCGGGGAGCGGGTCCGGGATTCTCAATGGCGCCGCCGGAGGTGCCGGCGGGTCTGGCGGCAACGGCGGCTTGGGCACGGGCAGTTCCGGCGGTGTCGGCGGGTCGGCGATCGGGGGAGCGATGGGCCCGATCATTGCTACCAACAGCGGCGATATCGTCACGTTGGCGAACGATTCGGCGGGCATGGGGCTGGTCGCATTTGCTGGCAGTGCGAATGGGGGAACCGGAGGCCTCGGCGGCGCCGGCTTCGGCGGCAACGGCGGCGGTGGTGGAACGGCTGGCGACGGCGGAAGTGGCGGGCTTGCGAACGGCGGCGCCGGCGGCGCCGGCGGCAATGGCGGCATCGGCGGGGTCGGAGTTGGCGCTTCCGGTAGCACCGGCGGAGCGGCCACCGGCGCTGTGCTTGGCGTCAGCGTTTTGACCAACAGCGCAACGATCCGTACCTCTGGGATTAATTCCGACGGCATGGCGTTGACCGTGCTTGGCGGCAACGCGAGCGGCGGCCTTGGCGGGGTCGGCGGCTCAGCCTTTGGCGGCGACGGGGGCTTTGGCGGCGCTGGCGGTTCGGGTGGCTTCAGTGCACTCGCCGGCGGCGGGGTTGGCGGCACAGCGGGCGCGGGTGGCGGCGCCGGCGCGGCATTTGCCGGGCTTGGCGGGAATGGCGGCGTGGCGGTCGGTGGAGCCGCAGCGTCGATCACCGGGATAAACAGTGGCAGCATCGTGACGTTGGCCGAGGATTCGGCGGGCATGAACTTCTTCGTCACAGGTGGCTTCGGGCTTGGCGGCGCAGGCGGAGCGGGCGGCGCCGGCTTCGGTGGTAACGGCGGCGCCGCGGGCAACGCCGGAGCGGCTGGTAGTTCGTCATTTTCGACCGGCGGCACTGGCGGCAATGGCGGCATTGGTAGCTTTGGTGCGGCAGCCTCCGCCGCAGGAGGCGGCACGGGCGCCAGCGGAACCGGCGGGGCAGTGTCGATCTTCGCGGTCAACAACGCGGCCATTTCCACTAGCGGAATCAATGCTACGGGAATCGAGGTCGTTGCGCTGGGCAATACTGGGGTTGGCGGCGTTGGCGGCAATGGAGGCGCTGGCTTTGGCGGGGATGGCGGAGCGGGTAGCTTCGGCGGCGCAGGCTCCAGTGGTTCGTTGGCCGCTGGCAGCGCGGGCGGCACGGGTCGATTGGGCGGTGCGGGCGGATCGGCGGTGGGCAGC
>JAJAZM010000026.1 GCA_026785645.1 Sphingomonas bacterium
ATCGGACTTGGCCCGCGCCGCGCCGTTCAACGTGGCGAGATAGGCGCGCGTCGCACTTTCGGCATCGAAGCCGGGCGCGGCGGTTGCCGCGGCCTGCATCATCGTCAAAACGCTCATTGTGATCCTCCCCTGATCCCCTTGTCGGCAGCCTAGGCCGCGCAGGCGGCGGCGCAAGTGCCACCGTCCGCCGCTGGTCGAGCGGCATGGCGTTGCGTCGATCGGCCGCGCCGACTAGCAGCCAGCCCATGGACGCACGATTGAACCCCGAAGCCCCGGTCAGCCCGGAACATGTCGCCATCTCCCGCAAGGACTATCGAGCCCCGGACTATTGGGTGCGCGAGGTCGAGCTCGAGGTCGATCTCGATCCGGCGGCGACATGGGTGCGGGCGGTGCTGACGGTCGAGCGCAACGGGCTTCACAACCGGCCGCTGCGGCTGGCGGGCGACGGGCTGGTGCCGCTTGTCGTGCGCGTCGATGGCGGCGAGGCGCGCTGGTCGATGGATGGCGAGACGCTGGTGATCGCGTTGGATGGCGCGGCGGCGCGGGTCGAAACCGAAGTCGCGCTCAGCCCCGAGGCGAACAGCAAGCTGATGGGGCTTTATGCATCGGGCGGAATATTATGCACGCAATGTGAGAGCGAAGGCTTCCGCCGGATCACCTTCCACCCCGACCGGCCCGACGTGCTGTCGATTTACCGAGTGCGGATGAGCGCCGACAAGGCGCGCTTCCCGGTACTTCTGGCGAATGGCAATCTGGTGGCGTCGGGCGACGGGGAAGCCGGCTCGCATTGGGCCGAATGGCACGATCCCTTCCCCAAACCCTCCTATCTGTTCGCGATGGTCGCCGGCGATCTGGCGGCCAACCGCTCGACCTTCATGACGGTCAGCGGGCGGACGGTCGATCTGGCGATCTGGGTGCGTGAGGCGGATTTGGCCAAGACCGCGCATGCCATGTCGAGCCTCAAGCAGGCGATGGCGTGGGATGAACTGACCTATGGCCGCGAATATGACCTCGACCTGTTCAACATCGTCGCGGTCGAGGATTTCAACTTCGGCGCGATGGAGAATAAGGGCCTTAACGTATTCAATTCGCGTTATGTACTGGCCGATCAGGACACTGCTACCGACTCCGACTTCGACGCCATCGCCGGCGTCGTCGCGCATGAATATTTCCACAATTGGTCGGGCAATCGGGTGACCTGTCGCGACTGGTTTCAGTTGAGCCTGAAGGAAGGCTTCACCGTGTTCCGCGACCAATGCTTCTCGGCCGATATCGGGTCGGCGGCGGTCAAGCGCATCGACGACGTGCGATTGCTCCGGGCAGCGCAATTTCCCGAGGATAGTGGCCCGCTGGCACATCCGGTTCGACCCGACAATTACCTCGAGATCGCCAATTTCTACACCGCGACGATCTACAACAAGGGCGCCGAACTGATCCGCATGATGCGGACGATGCTCGGCGACGAAGCATTTCGTGCCGGGGCCGATCTGTACTTCGCGCGCCACGATGGCGAGGCTGCGACCTGCGACGATTTCGTCAAGGCGATGGAGGATGCCAGCGGGGTCGATCTGACCCGGTTCCAATTATGGTATGAGCAGTCGGGCACGCCGAAGGTCGAAGCGCGGCTGGTGCATGATGCGGCGACGCGGACCGCGACCTTGCACCTCAGCCAGATTGTCCCGCCGACGCCGGGCCAGCCCGACAAGCAGCCGATGCCGATCCCGCTGGTGACGGCGCTGATCGGGGCCGACAGCCGAAGCGAGATCGCAGCCGAGCGGCTGGTGCTGCTCGAGGAGGCGGCCCAGTCGGTGACGTTCAAGGGGGTCGACGAAATACCGTTGCTGTCGATCAACCGCGGCTTCTCGGCGCCGGTGATCCTGACCGTCGAGCGGCAAGCGGGCGAGCTTGCGCTGCTGGCGGCGTGCGACGGCGATCCGTTCGCGCGCTATGAGGCGCTCCAGGAATTGATGTTCACCGCTTTGGTCGCGGGGGCATCGGGCGAGCCGGTCGATCCCGCGCCGGTGATTGCGGCGATGCGCGAAACGCTGACCTCCAGCGCGCTCGATCCGGCGTACAAGGGCGAGGCGTTGACCATGCCGTCGGAGGCGCTGATCGGCGACCGCATGGCCCGGGTCGATCCGGATGCGATCCACGCCAGCCGCGAGGCGCTGCGCCGGGCGGTCGGCGCGGCGCTGGCAGGCGAGCTTGGCGAGGCGCAAGCGACCGGTGCGGTGGGGAGCGATTTGTCGAGCGCGGCCAAGGGTGTGCGACGGCTCAAGACGGTCGCCTTGGCGCTGATCGCGGCGGGCGAGCCGTCGCTCGGCGCAATCCTGGCCAAGGCGCAATATGATGCGGCCGACAATATGACCGACCGGCAGGGCGCGCTGGCGGTGCTGACGACGCTCGACAAGCCCGAGCGGGTGACAGCGCTTGACGATTTTTACGCGCGTTATCTTGGCGACGGGCTGGTGATCGACAAATGGTTCGGTCTCCAGGCGGGCGCGCCTCGCAGCGACACGATCGATGTGGTCGAGGCGCTTCTACGCCATCCCGATTTCACGATGAAGAACCCCAACCGGCTGCGCGCGCTGGCGGGGAGTTTCGCGTCGGGCCAATGGGTGTTTCATGAGGAGTCGGGGCGCGGCTATCGCCTGCTTGCCGATTTGATCATTGCCGCCGACGCGATCAACCCGCAAATTGCCGCCCGGCTGGTTCCTCCGCTGGGGCGGTGGCGGCGGTTCGAAGAGGGACGGGCGGCGATGATGCGGAGCGAGCTGGAGCGGATCGTCGCCGCGCCGGGGGTTAGCAAGGACGTGTACGAGCAAGCGTCGAAGTCTTTGGTTTAGCCCAGGCCGTCATTGCGAGCGTAGCGAAGCAATCCAGTCTGCTGTTTGCGCTGGATTGCCGCGTCACTTCGCTCCTCGCGATGACGGGAACGGTCGCTATCCCCCGATCCATTTGGCAACGTCAGTTGCGACTTGGTTAGCCGCCTGGTTGAGGGCGGGGCCGACGGTGTTTGCAGTGCCGTCGGCGGGGACTTTGGCTTCGAAGCGGCGGGTCTCGACGCGGGTGCCGCCGGCGGTCGCCAGCGCGCCGTCATAGCGGACGATGACCATCCCCTCGGCGGTGTCATAGCCGAAGCGGGTCAGCGTCCCGGTCAATTTGAGCCCCGGATCGAGCGCTGACTGGCGCGGATCGAGGACCACGCGATTGGTGGTGCGAAGCGTCGTTTCCTGGAGCAAATCCTGGAACAATTTGTCGGGCGCATCGACCCACAGCAGATCCTTGATATAGGCTACGGCGGTCGGGCCGACGAGCGCTGGCACGCGGGTCGAGGCGAGTTCCTTGGGGACCACCGGCACATCGATGGTGATCGCTTCGCCCGGCGCCGCAATGCGGCTGATCGAGGCTGGCGCAGGCGCGCTGCTGGTCAGCGTGAGCAATGTCGGGGGGAGCTTCTTGCCGCCGAAGCAGGCGACCAGCGAGAGACATCCCAAAGCGACGAGGAGCAGGCGGGCAATAGGCATTATTTCGTCTTTCCGGGTTTATATTCAGGAAGTTTCTCGGGACCGAGCACGCCCAGCGCGCCGTCATTGTTGAGGCGGTCCGAAAATTGGCTGAGCGACCCGGTCAGCTCGCGCAGATCGCGCACCAGGCGGTTGGCCTCGGGCAGGGTCGACTTGGTCAAATTCTGGATCCCCGGGCGGGCGTCGGTAATCATCGCATTGAGATTGTCCGCCGCTTGCTGGGCCGAGGCGATGGTCTTGCGCAAATCTTCGGCGGCGGGTTTGCCCTGTTCGTTGACCAGGCGGTTGGTGCTGTCGGCGAGGCGGCCGACATTCTGCGCCGCGATGCCGGCATTGCGCGCCGCGATCCGCGCGTCGGCGATGGCGTCGGCCAGATCGGGCGCACGCTCGGCCAGGACGGCGGTGGTCTTGTCGACATTGGAGATAATGTCCGAAATGCCGTCCTGGTTCTTGTCGCTGACCAGTTCGGTAAGCCGCTCGGTCAGTCGCTGGATTCGGTCGATCAGTTCCGGCGCGCTGGCGAGGATCGCGCCGAGCCCGCCCGAGGTGGCCGGGATCACCGGGCAGCCCTGAGGCCCGGTCTGGGTCACGCGCTTGGCCCCGCGCACTGCGCCGCCGAGCTGGATTTCGGGCGGCGCGGTGAAGCCGACCGCCTTGATCTGCGCCGACGTACCCTGGAGCACCGGCGTATCGGTTTCGACTTCGATCCGCACCCACACGAATTCGGGCCGGTCGGGGAGCAGGGAAATCTTGGTGATCGTGCCCACCGGAACGCCGGCGAAGGTGACGTTGGTGCCCTTGTTGAGCCCGCCCACGTCTTGCGCGAAGTAGATGTCGTAACATTGCTTCTTGGTGTTCGACAGGCCGGCCAGCCAGATCATGAACAGCAGCAAGCCGGCGAGCAGCGCAAGCACGACGCCGCCGACCAGGATATGGTTAGACCGTGTCTCCATTGCCTGTCGTCAGCCCCCTTTAAGCCTTGGCCGCAGCGCGTCCGCGCGGGCCGTTAAAATATTCTTGAATCCACGGATGGTCCAAAGCCAGCAATTGTTCAATCGTCCCGACCGCAACGACCTTGCGATCGGCCAGCACCGCCACCCGGTCGCAGATTGCGTAAAGCGTGTCGAGGTCATGGGTGATGAGGAACACGGTAAGGTCGAGCTTGCCGCGCAACGAGAGGATAAGTTCGTCGAAATTCTGCGCCGAAATCGGGTCGAGCCCGGCGGTCGGCTCGTCAAGGAACAATAGTTCGGGGTCGAGCGCGAGGGCGCGGGCCAGCCCGGCGCGCTTGATCATGCCGCCCGACAGCTCGGCCGGATATTTGGGGCCGGCGTCGGCCGGAAGCCCCGACATGGCAATCTTGTAACTGGCGATTTCGTCCATCAGCGTCTGCGAGAAATGGAAATATTCGCGCAGCGGGACTTCGACATTCTCGGCAACTGTGAGGGTCGAGAAGAGCGCTCCGTTCTGGAACAGGATCCCCCAGCGGCGGCGGATGTTCTTGGCCTCGTCCTCCTCGCGCCCGATCATATTCTCGCCAAGCACGTCGATCGTTCCATCGGATGGGGTCTGGAGACCGATGATCGAGCGCATCAGCACCGACTTGCCGGTGCCCGACCCGCCGACCACGCCGAGGATTTCGCCGCGACGCACGTCGAGATCGAGATTCTCGTGGATGATCTGCTCGCCGAAGCTGTTGTCGAGCCCGCGAATCACGATCACCGGTTTCTCGTGATCGGGAAGGACGGGGGAGGTCATGCCCAGCCAATCGAGCTGAAGAAGACCGCGAACACCGCATCGAGGACGATCACCATGAAGATCGACTGAACCACTGCGGCGGTGGTTCGAAGCCCGACTTCTTCGGCGTCGCTCTCGACCAGCATGCCCTGGAAACATCCGGCGAGCGCGATGATGAAGCCGAATACTGGCGCCTTGATCAGTCCGACCCACAGATCGGTGATCGGAACCACTTCCTGGATCCGCTGGATGAAGGTCAGCGGCGGAATCCCGAGATAGATCCAGCAGAAGATACCGCCACCGAGCATCGACATGATCATCGCGAAAAAGGACAATAACGGCATCATCACGATCGCCGCCAGCATGCGCGGGACGACCAACGCTTCGATCGGCGACACGCCGATGGTGCGCATCGCGTCAATTTCCTCGGTCAGCTTCATCGTCCCGATCTGCGCCGCAAAGGCACTGCCCGAACGGCCCGCGACCATGATCGCGGTCATCAACGTGGCGAGCTCGCGCACGCTCAGGCGGCCGATCAGGTTGATGGTATAGACTTCGGCGCCGAACGCCTCGAGCTGCACCGCGCCCTGCTGGCCGATCACCACCCCGATCAGAAAGGTCATCAGGCCGATGATTCCGAGCGCGCGCACCCCGACCACATCGAATCGCTGGACGACGGCGTTGAGGCGGAATCGACGCGGGCGCTTGGCGACGTTGTAGAAGCCGATCAGCACCGCGCCGAAGAACCCAAGCAAGCCGCGGAACGTCTGGCCGGTATCCGACACCCATTCGCCAAGTTCCTCAACCGCGCCGCCCATGCCGCCGCGCCGTTCAGGGATCACCTTCACCGGGCGGTCAGCATCGGCGACCTGGTCGAGCAGGCCTCGAATCTGTTTGCTTTCGCCGGTGATCGTGGCGCCGCGATCGCGCACCGCGCGATAAATCAGCCAGGCGCCGACGGTATCCATTTTCTCGACTCCGGAGAGGTCGATCGACATGCCGTCGCCCATCGCCGCAATCTCGCGCTCGGTAGTGGCGGCGCGAAGGATGGTCAGCGTCCCGACGCAGCGGTAGCAAAGATTGGCGTTATCTTCGCCTTTACCGATATTGGTTTGACTGGCCATCGCCGGCGAGACTGCGCGAAATCGCTGGTAGCGGCAAGGGGCGCGGCCGGTTTTGGCGCATTGCGCCTCTTTCTTGCCTAACTTTGTGCCCTATAGAACGCGGGTAATGGAGCAACTAGCCACCCTAGAGGCCAGCCCGGAGTCAGGCGTTGCGTCGCCGACCTTCGTGCCCGTCGGCATCAATAAGGCGCGCGTGTTCGGGCTCGATGCCGTCACTCGTGCGCGTCGGCTGGCGGTCCAGGCCAGGCTCGATTGTGCCGATACTGCGCCGCGGGGAACGGCGATGCTGCTGTCCGATCTCGACTTTGCGTGGGACACGGCCTGGCTCGCGGCGATCGCCAAACGGCCGGGTAGCGTGCTGATGCTTGGGAACCGAGCGGTGCTGGCGCATGTCCCGGCCGACCTCGACGCGAGGCCTATAATGGCGGCGATGGAGCAAGGTGCGGCGTGGACCGGGACCGGGTTCGAGCGGCTCGACGCCGAAACCGCCGAACTCAGCAATCACGAGCTGCGCAAGCGCGAGCGGCCGTTCGTGCTGCGGCTCGACGCCGACGACCCCGATCCGGTCGAGCGCGCGGCCTATGACGCCAGTTACAAGGGTGTGACCGATTTCCTGACGTTGTATTTATGGCGGCGTCTGGCGTTTCACCTGACGCGGATGGCGGCACGGGTTGGCATGACGCCCAACCAGATCACTCTTATTGGCGCGATCCTGTGCATCGCCACCATCTGGCTGTTCGCGCGCGGCGATTATTGGCTCGGCATGGCGACCGGCTTCGGCTTCATGGTGCTCGACACAGTCGACGGCAAGCTGGCGCGCTGCACCGGGCAATCGTCGTGGTGGGGCAATATCTTCGACCATGGCATCGACCTCATCCACCCGCCCTTCTGGTGGTGGGCCTGGGCCGAAGGGCTCAATTACCACGACGACCCGTTCGAGCGGGTTTATGAAGTGTTGATCGTGCTTGCAATCGTTGGCGGCTATGGCGTCCAGCGCTTCGTCGAAGGCATTTTCATGCGCAAGTTCGGGATGCACATCCACGTCTGGCAGCAGCTCGACAGCCGCTTTCGCCTGGTCACCGCGCGGCGCAACCCC
>JAJAZM010000027.1 GCA_026785645.1 Sphingomonas bacterium
CAGCAATCATCGTCCTGCTCATCTTCATGCTGCTGATGAACGGGCTCGCTATCTATCTCCGTAACCGCTTCGAACAGCGCTGGTAGGCCGATCATGAAACAGACCACTCCCGTGACACCCAACGCCGCACCATCAACCGCCATCGTCGCGAAGGCGCAGGCCGAGGGCGCTTCGACCACCGACGCGCCGGTCGCGCCCGAGCCCGAACGCGACCGCGAAGAGGTCATCGCCCCGCCCGCCGAGACCAACGCACCGGCCCCGATCGCAAGCGGCGAGCATGAATCCGAAAGCCATCATGCGGCCAAGATGCGGGCTCGCAACGTCAGCGTCTATTATGCTGACAAGCAAGCGCTGAAGAATGTCTCGATCGACATCCACCAGGATCGGGTCATTGCCTTCATCGGCCCATCGGGCTGCGGCAAGTCGACCTTTCTGCGCTGCCTCAACCGGATGAACGACACCATCCCCTCGGCGCGCGTGACCGGCGATATCGAACTCGATGGCGAAAATATCAATTCGTCGAAGATGGACGTGGTCCAGCTCCGCGCGCGGGTCGGGATGGTGTTTCAGAAGCCCAACCCATTCCCCAAGTCGATCTACGAGAATGTCGCTTACGGCCCGCGCATCCATGGCCTCGCGCAAGGCAAGCCAGAACTCGACGCGATCGTCGAAAAGTCGCTTCGCCGCGCCGGTCTGTGGGACGAAGCCAAGGACCGGCTTCAGGAAAGCGGTACCGCTTTGTCGGGCGGCCAGCAGCAGCGGCTGTGCATCGCCCGGGCGATCGCGGTCGATCCCGAAGTGATCCTGATGGACGAGCCCTGCTCGGCATTGGACCCGATCGCGACCGCCAAGATCGAGGAATTGATTCACGAATTGCGCGGCAGCTATGCGATTGCCATCGTCACCCATAATATGCAGCAGGCCGCGCGCGTGTCGCAGCGCACCGCTTTCTTCCACCTCGGGGAGATGGTCGAATATGGCAAGACAAGCACGATCTTCACCAACCCGGTGGAGAAGCGCACCCAAGATTACATCACCGGCCGCTATGGCTGATCGGAGCAAGACTATGGTCCCCACCGGCGGACACACGATCAAGGCATTCGACGACGATCTCGATCGCTTGCGCGCGCTCATCAGCGAGATGGGCGGGCTTGCCGAGCATAATATTCGCGAGGCGATGCGTTGCCTTGTCGATCGCGACCTCGAAGGCGCCAAGCTGGTGGTCGAGGAGGATCGCAAGCTCGATGCGCTTGAGATCGAAACCGAGCGCCGTGCGGTACGGCTGATCGCGCTTCGCGCACCGATGGCCGGCGACCTTCGCGATGTCGTTGCGGCGCTGAAGATCTCGAGCGTGGTCGAGCGAATCGGTGATTATGCCAAGAATATCGCCAAGCGCGTGCCGCTGCTCACGGATGTGGGCAACATCGAGCCTTTGTCGCTGTTGCCCGAAATGGCGCGGATCGCGACCGAGATGGTTCACGACGTGCTGACCGCCTTCGTCGAACGCGATGCCGAAGCGGCGCTGGAAGTGATCGAGCGCGACAAGAAAGTCGACGATTTCTACAACAGCATTTTCCGGACTTTGCTGACCTACATGATGGAAAATCCGCACAACATAACCCAGTCGACGCACCTGTTGTTCGTCGCCAAGAATGTCGAGCGGGTTGGCGACCACGCCACCAACATTGCCGAGATGGTCTATTATGCCGCCACCGGCGACTATCTCGGCGACCGGCCAAAGGGCAGCGACTCGCTCGCAGCGGACGCCGGATGAGCAACCGCCAACTCCTGCTGGTCGAGGATGATCGCGCACTGGCCGATCTGATCGGCTTCCATTTCGAGCGCGACGGCTGGGCCGTGACCCGCACCGGCGACGGCGAGGAAGCCCTGATCCTGGCCGAAGAAGTCGCCCCTGGCCTCGTCATCCTCGACTGGATGATCGAGGGGATCAGCGGCATCGAAGTGTGCCGCCGCCTGCGTCGCAAGCCGACCACCGCCGCTTTGCCGATCATCATGCTCACCGCACGCGGCGAGGAAGCCGACCGGATTCGTGGGCTGGAAACCGGCGCCGACGATTATATGACCAAGCCATTCTCGCCCAAGGAATTGGTCGCGCGCGCTGCCGCGGTCCTTCGCCGGTCGCGCCCTTCGCTTGCCGCCGAACGTCTAGATTATGCCGGGATCGAGATGGATCTCGCCGCGCACCGGGTCCGCCGCGATGGCGGGGCAGTCAAGCTCGGCCCAACCGAATATCGCTTGCTCCGCCACCTGCTCGAACGTCCCGGCCGGGTCTTCTCGCGCCAGCAATTGCTTGAGATGGCATGGCCTCACAGCGAGGAGATTGAGCTTAGAACGGTCGACGTCCACATCCGCCGCCTGCGCCAGGCATTGGGTGACCCCGACCTGATTCGCACTGTCCGTTCGGCCGGCTACGCGCTCGATTCCGAAGGCATTGCCTGACCGCTATCAGGCAATCACGTCGGCCACCGGCCGACGCGTCGAATAGGGCATCGCCGGGCCATAGCCGAAGCGCATCGCGAGATCCGGGCGTTTGCCGAACTGGCCCGCAATCCGCGCGACGCCCTCACGCAACTGCGGCACTTCGACCGGCTGGTTGACGAATGAGCAGCGCATTCCGAGCGCTGTCGCTTGGAGCGCGAAGCGCTGGCACGCCTGGCCAGCCAGCACCCAATGCTGGGGATCCGCACGTTCGCCGACAAAAATCGCGATTCCCGATGAACTGGCCATCTGCCGAGCCATTTTGTCATCTTCCGCTTGTGGATCGAAGAACAGGTCGAACATCTTTGTCCCGATCCAGCCCGGCATCACTGGATTGCCGGTCACCGCGCTGAACAGGCCGTCGCCCGTGCGAAGCGCATCGGCGGGCGAAAAACGCAGCCATTGGCGCAACTCGCGCAGATAGGCGGGGTCATGAACCTGGTGGTGATTGCCGGCAACGACCAGATCGGTTAGCTGCGCGATCTCTCGTTTCTCTGTCAGCAGCACGACATCGACGCCGGGAAACCGGACCGCGTCGGCCAAGGCATTGAGTGTCGCGACCGACACCGAGCGACCGTCAAACTCTGACCGGGGCGATTGGCGGCGCGGGATTGCGGCGGCCAGCGAAGTGTGCGGGTGGGCGGGGTCCCCGAACCGCGTCTGCAACCAGCCGTCGATCGCGATCAGTTCGAGGGGCTGGCCACTGGCGCTCGCCGCGATCAGCAAATTCTCCACCGCACAGCCCAGGCTTGCCCACAAATGATGATCGTCCGGATCGACCACCGGGGTTCGCCGCGAGAAATCGGGCTCAATGTCGACCCCGTCAGGCCCGAGCCGGAATCGCCACGCC
>JAJAZM010000028.1 GCA_026785645.1 Sphingomonas bacterium
GCACGCGCGATGAAAGGTTGCCCGTTGTCGCCCAACGGCCTTGTGATGATGTAATATATCGTTATCAGGAGACTTCCCCAATTGAAGGCTCCTATCGTGCGATTTTACCCTCTGCTGCTGTTGTCCTCCGTCATCATCCCCGCTGGTGCGCTCGCTCAGGCGCCCGCTGGACCGCCTGCCCCGCCGACCTCGCCGCATAATAGCCAGGAGGAAATTGTCGTCACCGCACCCTATTTGCGCGAACTCGACATCTTGGCCGGCAAGTCGGTACTCGCCGGCGAGGATCTGCAACGTAACGTTCGGGTCCAGATCGGCGATTCACTGACCAGCATACCGGGCGTTTCGGCGACCAGCTTCACGCCAGGCGCGTCGCGGCCTGTCCTACGCGGCTTCCAGGGCGAGCGCGTCCGGGTGCTGACCGACGGGATCGGATCGATCGACGTCTCGAATACGTCCGCCGACCATGCGGTCACTATCGACCCGCTGACGGCCGAGCGGATCGAAGTGCTGCGCGGACCAGCGGTGTTGCTGTTCGGCAGCCAGGCTGCGGGCGGCGTCGTCAACGTCATCGATCACCGTATCCCGCGCGAACTTCCGGAAAAGGGCTATCATGTCGACCTGATCGGCGGTCTCGGATCGGCGGCGAACGAGCGATCAATCGGCGGAGCGGTGGATTTTCGCCTCGGTAGCAACATCGTCGTCCACGCCGATGGCAGTTTTCGCAAGACCGGTGACCTTCGGACCGGTGGCCACGTCCTGTCGAACAACCTTCGCGCCGAGCAATTCGAAATCGCCGCAGAGGAAGCAGAAGAAGGCCATTTTGAGGAGGCTGAGGAAGCGCTCGCGCTGGCCAATCGAAAGGGCAAGATCCCCAATAGCGCGATCGAGCAAAAGTCGGGCGGCGTCGGCATCGCCTATGTCGGCGACAAGCTGACGGTCGGGGTCAGCTACGGCCGCTTCGAGAGCGACTATGGCGTCCCATCGCGTCCCGGCGCCGGGCATCATGAGGGCGAGGAGGAAGAAGGGGAGGAGGGCGAAGAGGAAGGCCACGGCGAGGTGCCGGTGACGATCGGCCTCAAGCAGGACCGCTATGACCTGCGCGCTGAATATCGCTTCGACACCGGCTTCTTGGATAAGGCTCGCTTGCGCATTGGCGCAGCCAATTACGAGCACACTGAATTCGAGGGCGATGAAGTTGGTACGCTGTTCAAATCTGACGGGCTGGAGGGGCGGTTGGAGCTTGGCCAGCGCGCTCGCGGCGGCTGGGGCGGAACCAGTGGTATTCAATATTTCGAGCGCGACCTGGATGTGATCGGCGCTGAGGCTTTCGTCCCGCCCAGCCGGAGCGAGCAGTTCGGCATTTTCACCGTCCAGGAAGTCGACTTCGGCAAGTTCGGCGTGGAAGGCGGGGCACGATTCGAGCGCACGGAACAGCGCGACCAACTGAACGACATCGACCGCGACTTCGATACGTTCAGCGTCGCCGCCGGCGCTTATTACGAGCCTCAGCCGCGGATGAAGCTCGGCGCCAACCTTTCCCGCACCGGCCGCGCTCCGTCGGCCGAGGAATTATTCTCGAACGGCCCGCACATCGCAACCCAGTCGTTCGAAATCGGCGACCCCGACCTGAAGGTCGAGAAATCGACCGGTGCCGAAGCCTATTTCCGGGTCGAAAAAGCGCGCTGGTCGTTCAGCGCCACCGCCTTTGCCACGTGGTTTGACGATTTCATTTACCAGGACGAAACCGGCGAGGAGCAGGACGAGCTTCCGGTCTTCCAGTATTTCCAGCGTGACGCGACCTTCTACGGGTTTGAACTGGAAGCCTCGGCCAAGCTGTTCGAGGCGCGCGGTTTCGCCTTCGTCGCCGACGGCGTCGCCGACTATGTCCGGGCCAGTCTGAAAAATGGCGGGCCGGTGCCGCGCATCCCGCCATTGCGACTGCTCGGCGGGATCGAGGCGCAGTCCGACAAGCTCGATGGCCGGCTGGAGGTCGAATGGATCGACCGCCAGGGAAGAATTGCCGATTTCGAGACAAAGACCGATGGCTTCACTCTGGTCAACGCATCGCTCGCCTGGCGTCCGTGGGGCAAGCAGCGCGAGACCACGATCCTGTTGTCGGCCAACAACATCTTCGATGTCGAGGCTCGCCGCCATGCCAGCTTTACCAAGGATTTCGTGCCCCTCGGCGGGCGCGACATCCGGGTCGGCGCGCGCTTCAGCTTCTAGGATTAAACACCTAGCGCTTGCTTGACGGTCGGGTCGTCGCGGCTACCGCTGCGATAAATGGAAGCAAACGACCGTCAGCACGCTCCCGGTGCCGGGTGTCAGCACGGGCACGACCATCGACTACTCGCCGATTGCAGCCGCGCTTTCGTTGTGGCCATCGTCCTTAACCTGGCGTTCGTCGCGGTCGGGGCTGCCTATGGCTTTACTGCAAATTCGATGGCGTCGCTCGCCCGCGCCGCGCGTCTGCGCTAGGCAGCAACGATGTTCATGACCCACCTCGAGTGCTCGCTGACCGGCGAGCGCTATGATTCCGATCGGCCCCAAAATCTGTCGCGCGTCGGAAAGCCGCTGCTGGCGCGCTACGACCTGGCGGCGGTCAAGCGGGCGCTGACCGCCGACATCCTCGCCGCGCGGTATTCGGGCATGAGCAAATGGCGCGAATTGCTGCCGCTGCCGCTGGGGGCCGAGCTGATCAGCCTGGGCGAGCCAGAAACGCCCCTGGTCGCGCTCGATGCGACGGGGCGGCGTCACGGCGCGCGGGCGCCGCTGGTCAAGGATGAAGGACGGCTTCCGACCGGATCGTTCAAGGCACGCGGACTCGGGGTTGCAGTCAGCATGGCCAGGCATTTCGGGGTCACGCGGATCGCGATGCCGACTAACGGTAATGCCGGCGCGGCGCTGGCGGCCTATGGCGCCCGCGCGGGGATCGAGACGATTGTCATCTGCCCCGCCGAAACCCCGGCGATCAACATCACCGAGACTGCGGCCTATGGCGCCAAAGTCTATGTCGCCGATGGCCAGATCGACGAATGCGGCGCGCTGGTCGGAAAGGGCGCGGCTGAGGGGCGCTGGTTCGACTTCTCGACCTTGAAGGAGCCCTATCGGATCGAGGGCAAGAAGGTGATGGGGCTCGAGCTTGCCGAGCAGCTCGGTTGGCAGCTCCCTGACGCGATCTTCTACCCGACCGGCGGTGGCACCGGGCTGATCGGGATGTGGAAGGCATTCGACGAACTGGAGGCGATCGGGCTTATCGGGCCCGAGCGGCCGCGGATGTTCGCTATCCAGGCCGAGGGCTGCGCGCCGATCGTTCGAGCATTTGAGGCAGGCGAGGAATTTGCGACGCGCTGGGATGGCGCGGCGACGATGGCGACGGGGATAAGGGTGCCCCGAGCGGTCGGCGATTTCCTCATCCTGCGCGCGGTGCGGGACAGCGGCGGCTCGGCGATTGCGGTGCCCGAAGCAATGATCGGCGAAGCAGTGCGCGATGCGGCGCATGACGACGGCTTCCTGCTGTGTCCCGAGGGCGGCGCGGTGCTTGCAGGGTGGCGGATTGCGCTCGACCGCGGGCTGATCGGCAAGCAGGAGCGCGTGTTGCTGTTCAATTGCGCCAACGGCAATAAATATCCGCTTGTCGACACCTCGCGGCGGATCAATTTGGCGGAGGTCGAGGCCGGCGCGCTATGAAGCCGATACAAGTAAGCCCCGGAAACCGAAGTTTCCGGGGCTCCATGGTTCGCCTCCGAAGATTTGAACCACGAGATTACAACGGAGCGACGTGAGGTTGGTTCCATTCGATCCGTAAAAAAAGCGAAACAATTTTCGAGCAAAAAAAAGACCCCGCCAGCAACTGCTGGGGAGCCTGGAATAAGAAAGCCCCGGAAACCGAAGTTTCCGGGGCTCCATGGTTTTGGACCGAAGTCCTTGACCACCTGATTGCTA
>JAJAZM010000029.1 GCA_026785645.1 Sphingomonas bacterium
CGACCCCATTGGTCGGTCCTGATGGTGACTATCTCGGCTACGTCGGCTCGGTGGTCGATATCGACGAGCAGAAGCGGCTCGAGCAATCGCTGACCGGGCGAGTGGCCGAGGAAGTCGAGCGGCGTTCGCTCGCCGAGCAAGCGTTGATCCAGTCGCAGAAACTCGAAACCCTCGGCCAGTTGACCGGCGGGGTGGCGCATGACTTCAACAATCTGCTGACCCCGATCGTCGGCGCGCTCGACCTGGTTCACAAGAAGCTCGACGGTGACGACCGAACGCGTCGCCTGGTGTCGGGCGCGATCCAGGCCGCCGACCGCGCGCGAACGCTGGTCCAGCGCCTGCTTGCCTTCTCGCGACGCCAGCATCTTCAGCCCGTCGCGGTCGATATCGGCGCCTTGGTCGACGGGATCGCCGAGCTGGTGCGACGCTCGATCGGGCCGCAGATCCGGCTGTTCACAGACATCGACCCCGATTTGCTGCCGGCCAAGGTCGATCCGAACCAACTCGAACTCGCGCTGATCAACCTGGCGATCAACGCCCGCGATGCCATGCCCGAGGGCGGCACGCTGACGATCCGCGCCCGCGCCGAGCAGGTCCGCGATCACCTTCAGGTCGGCGACGGTGATTTCGTCCGGATCGATGTCAGCGATTCGGGGTTCGGAATGGAACAGGCGGTGCTCGATCGCGCGCTCGAGCCATTTTTCACCACCAAGGACATTGGGCAAGGCACCGGGCTTGGCTTGTCGTCGGTCAAGGGGCTCGCGCTTCAGTCGGGGGGCGAGCTGGCGCTGACCAGCGTCGTCGGACAAGGCACGACCGTAACCTTGTGGCTCCCCGTGTCGATCGAGCAACCGCTATTGCCTGAGGAGAATAGGGCGAAACTGCCGCTCCACCGCACGACCGACGCAACCGTCCTGCTGGTCGATGACGAGCCTCTGGTGCGCGCCGGGATCGCGGCAATGCTCGAAGATCTTGGCTATCGCGTGGTCGAAGCATCCTCAGCCGCCGAAGCAATGCATCTGGTTGAAGGCGGCGTGACCTTTGCCGCGCTCATTACCGATCACGCAATGCCCGGCCGAAGCGGCACCGATCTGGCGCTGGAATTGAGAGCCACCCGACCCGCGCTGCCGGTGCTGATCGTGACTGGCTACGCCAATCTTGCAGCGGATCAGGGCGAAGGCCTCGATCGGCTGCCCAAGCCCTTCCGGCAGGAAGATCTCGCCGAGCGGCTCCAAACGTTGCTCGCCAGTAGCCACTAGGCTCGACTACCGATCGAAGGAAAAAACCGTCGGGCAAGCGCCATAAAGGTTGGGGACCGAACTGCCCTTGCGCGCCAGCATCAGCATCAATTGCCCGAACAGCAACAGCAGCACCCCGGCATAGCCGAGCGCGACGATCCGCCCGAGCAAGCTTCCGAACAGCAATATCAGCGGTGACGCGAGCAACACGAAGCATGGCACCATCAATTCGCGGCCGCTGCGATTGACGTCGTGCAGCCGCCGTACCGCGACCGACACCTGAGGCGCGAACAGCAGCAGACCGGTCAGCATCGCCACCGGCCCCGTCCGATAAGATCCGCCGGCGAGCCCGACATCGATCAGCCGGGCAGCGGACTGCGCGATGAGCATGAAGCAAAAGAAGCTCCAGAATTCGGAGCGCGACGCGCGGCTTCTGAAATCGGCAAACTTGTTCAGCGATTGCGTGATATTTTCGAATACGCCCATGACTCTGTTCCTACGCGGCCGATGGCCAGGACGAAGCGCTAGCAAGCCGGCGTTAACAATAATTTAATCGGGCGGACGGAGGTGGTTGCGGGCTTTATCGCGAAGGCCGGTGGCAAGGCCCGACATCGTCGCCATCGCCTCACGCTCGGCCGAGCTCGCGCTCTGGAAATTGACGATATCGACCAGCCTTTCGAACGCGAAACCGGGGTTGGGCCGGCCGACCAGCGCGACAGCATCGCCGGCGCGGATCGTGCCTTGCTCGATCACCCGATAATATTAGCCGGCGCGGCCGTTACGGACCATCGCCTTGGGCAGGAGTTAATCGCCGAATCGAAGCGCGAAGGTCGAACAAGGCTGGCGTGGCTGGCACACCTGGAGCCGCGCCGAACCGATACGGTGGATGTCGCCGACGCACAAATCGGCTTCGGTCCATCCTTCGATCGTCAGATTCTCGCCGACCCCGCCCGCCACGAACAGCGCCGCATGCCGGGGAAACTCCGCCGCCCAAGCACGATGGTGCGCGGCAGGATAAATAGACCGCTTTCTCCGGGCCGCCATGGACGGCGAGGTCGGCCTGTTCATCGCCGACCAGGCCGAGGTGCGTCACCTCGATCACACCCGCGACCGGCGATTTGACGAATCCGCTCAGGACTCGATCGGGCCCGAGCGGGGCGATTCGGCCGATATGGATCGAGGAAAAGCTCGCGCTGGTCATCATCCCTCGCTTCGCTGGTGATGCTGGTGCCCCCGGTCCGACTCGAACGGACACTCCTTGCAGAACTCGATTTTGAGTCGAGCGCGTCTACCATTCCGCCACGGGGGCCCGCGACGGCGCTTCGCTAGCCGAAACAGGCGCGGCTCGGCAAGTCACCCTTAATTGCGCGGTGCCTGGCGGCGATAGCTGAGCGCTTCGGCGATATGGATCCGCCCGACCCCCTCGCTGCCCGCCAGATCGGCGATCGTCCGCGCCACCCGCAGCACGCGATGGAATCCACGCGCCGAAAGCCGCATCGCCGCCGCCGCATCGGCCAGCAATTTACGCCCCGGCTCGTCGGGGGTGGCGACCGCATCGAGCAATTCGCCATCGGCCTCGGCATTGGTGCGCACCGGATGGTCGGCATAGCGCGCCGACTGGACCCGCCGCGCCGCCGCTACTCGCTCCGCCACTTGCGCGCTGCCCTCGGCGGGTGGTGGAAGCGTCAGATCGGCGGCGCTGACGCTGGCCACCTCGACGTGCAAGTCGATCCGGTCGAGCAATGGCCCCGACACCTTGGCCTGATAATCGGCGGCGCAGCGCGGGGCGCGGCTGCACGCCAGTGCCGGATCGCCAAGGTGGCCGCAGCGACACGGGTTCATCGCCGCGATCAGCTGAACCCGCGCCGGAAAGGTGACATGGGTGTTGGCGCGCGCCACGCTGACTTGCCCGGTTTCCAGTGGCTGGCGCAGCGAATCGAGCACTGCGCGCTGGAATTCGGGAAGCTCGTCGAGGAATAGAACGCCGAGATGCGCCAGGCTGATCTCGCCCGGCCGGACCTTTAGCCCGCCACCGACCAAGGCCGGCATCGACGCCGAATGATGCGGGCTGCGGAACGGGCGGCGGCGAACCATCCGCCCGCCATGCAATTCGCCAGCGACCGATGCGACCATCGACACTTCCAGCGCTTCGCTCGGCTCGAGCGGCGGCAAGATCCCCGGCAAGCACGCCGCGAGCAAGGATTTGCCCGCGCCGGGTGGCCCCGACATCAAGAGGTTATGCCCCCCCGCAGCGGCAATCTCGAGCGCGCGTTTGGCGACCTCCTGGCCTTTGACCTGCGCCAGATCGGGGCCGCCGGTGATCGGTTCGGCCTCTCCTGGTAACGGCGCGGGGAGCAAGCGGCTGCCCTTCAGATGTGCAATCAGCGCCAGCAAGTCCGGCGCGGCGAGCACTTCGATATTCCCCGCCCATGCCGCTTCGGAGCCCTGCGCTGCAGGACAGATCAGCCCCTTGTCCTGCCCCGAGGCATGGAGCGCGGCGAGCAACACCCCCGGCGACGGCGCGATTCGCCCGTCTAGCCCGAGTTCGCCGACCGCGACATAATGCGACAAGGTCTCGGCATCGACCGCGCCGATCGCGGCGAGCAGACCGAGCGCGATCGGAAGGTCGAAATGCGACCCCTCCTTAGGCAGATCGGCGGGCGACAGATTGACCGTGATGATCTTGGGCGGGAGCGCGAGCCCGATCGCATTGAGCGCGGCGCGGACCCGCTCGCGGCTTTCGGCGACCGCTTTATCGGCCAGCCCGACGATCACGAATCGCGGGATTCCCGACGACAATTGGACCTGGACTTCGACGGCGCGCGCCTCGAGTCCCAGGTAAGCGACAGTGGCGACCAGCGCGACCATCAGCGTCGATCCCCCGGTCCGGAGGCATCCGACGCAACTCGATCATCAGGCAATTATCCCCCTAGCTCGGCCAAGCGATGCTAGCGACAGTTGGGCGGTACTGGAAGCACTTGCCGAATCTGCGCTGACCGGCCACATCGCGAGGATGATCGACCGCTCGCAATGGAAGCGCTGGCTGGCCCACCCGATTGTCGATTGGACGATCTTCATTCTTGGCGTCATTTTGATCCTGCTGTCCCCCGTGGTCGGTGCGATTCCCGGTCCGGGCGGGGTGTTCGTCCTCGCGCTCGGGCTGGCGATGGTGCTTCGAACCAGTCGCTGGGCGCGGCGGCGTTATGTCGAGTTCAAACGCTGGCAGCCCAAGGCCGGGCGCTGGACCGACTGGGGGATGCGCCGCAAGAGCGCGCTTCGCCGCGAAGCGCTGGTCAAGGAGCAAAAGGCGCTTGGCGAAGACGATACGAGCAATGCAATCAGTCCGGTCCCCGCGACCAATCCACCCGGTAGCCAAGGTGGCGCCGGCAATTGACTTTGGCGGCCCTCGCCTCTATCGGCACCCCCAACATCGGTCGCTTCGGCGGCCCTTTTCATTTTGAACTTGCCCCTTTTAATTTTGATTTCGAAAGCATGAGCGATGAAGCGCACTTTTCAGCCGAGCAACCTGGTCAGGGCACGCCGTCACGGCTTCCGTCATCGCAGCTCGACGGTCGGCGGCCGCAAGGTGCTCAATGCTCGTCGCGCCCGCGGTCGCAAGAAGCTCAGCGCCTAACCATCCTTCGTAAACGCGCCGATTTCCTTGCCGCCAACCGCGGCAGGCGATTTGCCATGCCCGGTTTCGTTCTCCAGGTCCGCGATCGTTGCGATTCAGATCCGACGCTTCGAATCGGGTTCACCGTCACCAAGAAGATCGGCAATGCGGTCGTCCGCAACCGCATGAAGCGCCGCTTTCGAAGCCTTGCGCGGGAATTGCTGCCGAGCCTTGGCATCACCGGATCGGATCATGTCCTGATCGGCCGCTCCGGCGGGGTCGAGCGCGACTTTGCAACGCTTCGTGACGAGCTTCGCGCCGCACTCGCCAAGGCGGCGCGATGATTTCCAAGATGCTGATCGCCATTGCGCGCGGCTGGCAAGTTGGCCCGTCGCGAATATTTCCGCCGTCGTGTCGGTTCCAGCCGAGCTGCTCGGCCTATGCGATCACCGCCTGGAAGCGCTATGGGGCCGGCAAGGGCAGTTGGCTCGCGGCGAAACGTATCGCTCGTTGCCATCCGTGGGGCGGCATGGGGCATGACCCCGTCCCGTGAGTTTTTGACAAGAGGATCGTTCGAGTTGGGCAATAATCGCAACATGATGCTCGCGCTGGTGTTGAGCGCGCTGGTCATCCTCGGCTGGTCGTTCGTGTCGACCAGGCTGTTCCCGCCCGCGCTTCCCCAGACCCAGAAGGTCGAGGATGGCAAGGTCAAGCCGATCGCCAACCCGGCGTCGGACAGCGGGACGATCGCTCCAACCCCCGCCGCGCTTCGCAACCTGTCGCAGGTGCTGACCGAATCGCCGCGCGTTGCAATCCGCACCCCGAGCCTCGAAGGCTCGATCAACCTCAAGGGCGCGCGGCTCGACGATCTGGTAATGGTCCGCCAGTCGGAAAGCATCAACACCGGCGCCAAGCCGGTCCGCTTGCTCTCGCCGGCCGGCGCGCGCGGAAGCTATTTCAGCCAGTTCGGCTGGGCTGGCCAGGGCGTTGCGGTACCCGATGCCAACACCGTCTGGACTCCCAGCGCTTCGACCCTGACCCCGGGCAAGCCGGTGACGCTTAGCTGGACCAACCCGACCGGCCAGCGGTTCGAGCAGATCATCGCGATCGACGACGGCTATCTGTTCACCATCCGCCAGCGCGTCGCCAATCTCTCCGCAGACGCGATTGCGCTTCGCAGCTACGGCCTCGTCAGCCGCGCCGACAAGAGCGCCGACGTCACCTCGTGGACCAGCCATGTCGGGCCGATCAGCTATCTCGATGGCATCGCCGATTATGGCGTCGACTGGGAAACGCTCGACGAGGACAAGGCGGGGATCACGCGCGACAGCCGCGGCGGCTGGCTTGGGTTCACCGACAAATATTGGCTGACCGCGTTGGTCCCGGCATCGGGCGCACCGGTCGAGGCGAGCCTGCGCAAGAGCGCCAGCGGCGCCTATCAGGCCGATTATGCCGGCCAGCCGTTCACCGTCGCCCCCGGGCAGGCGGTCAGCAACGAAGTCCGCCTGTTCGCCGGTGCCAAGGAAAAGAAGTGGCTCGACATGTACGAGACCGCGGGCATCACCAAGCTTTCCAAGTCAATCGACTGGGGCTGGTTCGAATGGTTCATGCGGCCGATTTTCGACTTGCTGAACTGGCTGTTCAAGATCACCGGCAATTTCGGCGTTGCGATCATCTGCCTGACCTTCATCGTCCGGCTGCTGATGTTCCCGATCGCCGACCGCGGCTTCCGATCAATGGCGGCGATGCGGCGGATTCAGCCCAAGATGAAGCTGCTTCAGGAACGCCACAAGGACGACAAGCCGCGCCAGCAGCAGGAAATCCTCAAGCTGTACAAGGACGAGAAGGCCAATCCGGCCGCCGGCTGCCTGCCGATCCTGCTCCAGATCCCGGTGTTCTACGCGCTCTACAAGGTGCTGATGGTCAGCGTCGAAATGCGCCATCAGCCATTCGCTCTGTGGATCAAGGATCTGTCCGCGCCCGACCCGCTGACCCCGGTCAATCTGTTCGGCTTCCTCGATTTCACCCCGCCCAGCTTGCTCGCCTTGGGCGTGCTTCCGATCCTGCTCGGCGTGACGATGTGGATGCAGTTCAAATTGAACCCGCAGCAGGGCGACCCGGTGCAGCAGCAGATCTTCTCGATCATGCCGTGGGTGCTGATGTTCGTCATGGCGCCGTTCGCCGCCGGCCTGCAGCTTTACTGGGTGGTGTCGAACATCCTCACCATCGCCCAGCAGAAGTGGCTTTATCACCGCTACGACGCCGAGATGAACCCGCCAACGGCTGAAGCTGTCGTGGTCAAGAAATGACCGCGGCCGACGATTTCCAGCCGGGCAATGACG
>JAJAZM010000030.1 GCA_026785645.1 Sphingomonas bacterium
CGCCACGCGGCCGACCGCAACGAGATCGCGCAAGCCCGCAATGCCGGTGACGATGGTCAGGAAAATCACCGGTGCGATGACCATCTTGACCAGTTTGATGAATGCGTCGCCGAGCGGCTTGAGCGCTTCGCCGGTGGCCGGGGCAAAATGACCGAGCGCGATACCGAGCACGATCGCCACCAGCACCTGGAGGTAGAGGTGGCGATACCAGGCGCGGGGCAGGGAGGGCGGCGGCGATGTCCTGTCGATGCTTACGGCCATGTGCTGCGCCCCCATTCCCTCGCCCGACTAGAGCAAGCCGAAGCGTGGCGGACAATGGGCAAACGAAAACGGCGGACAAACGAAAACGGCGCCACCAGAAGGCGACGCCGTTTCCATCGTGACGAAAGGCTTAGAAGGACAGGCTGAGCGAACCCGACACGGTCCGCGGGGCACCAATCTGGACGAAGCCCGGCGCGCCGAAGCAGCCGCCTGCAGCGGCGCTTGCAGGACAGGTGGCGCTGTTAGAAGTCACAACAGTCTGGTTTAAGCCGCCGCCGAACCCGCCGACGTAAAATTTGTTGAACAAATTGTAGACGTTGAGCTGGAAGTAGGTTTCCTTAAGCCCGATGAACTTCATGTTGAAGCGCGCATCGAGATTGACCAACCAGTAAGCGGGGGTTTGCGAGGGATAGATTTCGTTGAACCCGCCGACTGCGCCCGGATCGATATCGCCGCGGAAGGTCGCCGAATTATTATCGTAGACGTAACGCGGGCCGGTGCGCTTGGCCGTGACGCCCAAATCGACCGGGCCGACCGAGCCTTTTGCGGAGAAGCCGTAGGTGTACTTTGCCGCACCCGATTCCGTCTGGCCCGCGGTGAAGGAGCAGGCACGAAGCGCAGCCGCAACTTCGAGCGGTGTGCTGGTCGGGACATCATCGCAGGTGGTGCCGTTAGGAAAGGCGGCCAGCGATCCGACCTGGATGTTGTCCTGGATCTTCGACTTGTTGAGCGAACCGAATGCGTAAAGAGTCAGATTGCGAATCGGCTCATAAGAGATCGACCCGTCGAGACCCCATTTGTCCACCGAACCAAGGTTACGATAGACCGTCTGGAGCAGCTCGGGATCATAAGCCGAGGCGGTGCGGTTCTTGAACGCGGTCTTCCACGCCGAAACCTGCGCCTGGATCTTCGAACTGCGATAGCGCAGGCCGACGTCGAAGCTGTCGGTTGTTTCCGGTTCGGGCTTGGCCGCCGACGAGCTTTCCGGGAAGTAGAAGGCGGAATAGAGATTGTCCGTCCCCGGCACCGACAGCCCCTTGGCATAATTGGCAAAGGCGCTGATCCGCGGCGTGATGTCGAACGTGCCGCCAATGTTGGGAAGGAACTTGTTATAGTTGATCTTGCGACGTTGCGGCGGCGCGAAACCGGTCACCGTGATCGACCCATTCGGATTGACGACCGCATTATAAGGGTTGGCCGCCGCGTAAGCCGCGACCTGCGCCTCGTTTCCACCGAAGCAGTCAATGAAGCCCGATGCCGATGTCGTGAAGCAATTCTGTTCCAGGTCGCGGGTGAAGAACGGCAAGCGAGCACCGAGGTTTATCGTCAGGCGCTTGTCGAAGAATGCGCCAATATACTCGCCCCAGCCCTGATGGAGGATGGCATAGGATTGGCGGTCGCGCTTTTGAACGATGAAGCCATTGCCGTCGGCAAGACCATCATTGACCGGGAACACGTCGAGCGGCTCGCCATTCCGGTCGACGAAGCCGACTTCGCCCGTCTGGCGATGGTTCGCATGATCGAGGGTGTAACCAGCGCGAACGGTGTGGTTGTCACTGACCTGATAGCGCAGGCCGGCAATCAAACCGTAGCGATAGGTCCGGGTCTGGCTCGGTGCAATCAGGGTCACGCCGCCGGTCGGCACGTTGGTGGCAGAAGCGGTGCTGCTGCAGGCCTGGCCCGCAGTCGCCCCGAGACGGCACGTATCGAGGGCGTCACCGTCGCCATTGAGATCGCGCCCGAAGTAATAGTTGCCGCCGATGAAGCCGGTGTAATTAACCCCGCCAATGTTACGGAATCCTTCGCGACCGGTAACGGTGCCGCCGCCATTTGCCTTCACATATTGGAAGCTGGGATCAACGGTCAGGGTCAGCTTGTCGGTTAGCGAGAAGCGTGAGTTGATGCGGATGTTGCCGGTGTTGGACGGATTGTAGCGGCGGTTGAATTCGGTGCCGCAGCTCGCCTGGTTGGTTGGCGCCGGGGCAGTCGTGTCAACAACACCCGTCTGCGCCGTATCGGTGAGACACGGGTAGTTGATATCATATTCACGCTCGCCGCGACCATCCGGGAAGCGGTTGCCGCCGTTCGGGCCGACGACGCGCGGCAATGCACTGGTCGTGCTCTGCGTGGTGTCATTGCGGAGCGGCGAAGAACCGAAGAAGTTGTTGCGGTTCTCGTTATAATGGCCAGCAACCGAGATGAAGTCGCCCTTGGCGCCGAACGGCTGGTAAATCTTGGCGTTATATTGCTGCTTGGCAACGACGCCGTAATTGTCGAACGGATTATCATTCTTGGCGTTGCTGACGGACACGAAAGCGCGGGTGCCCCAAGGGCCAATCTCGCCAGTGTCGATCATCGCGAAGATGCGGCGGTAATCATATTCGCCCAGCGATCCGACCACGCGGCCGCCGAACGTCTTGCTCGGAACACGGCTGCGGTAATTGATCGTGCCGCCAGCGGCCGATGCGGTCGGCGAATCGACGTCGGTCGAACCAAGGCTGACGCTGACCTGCTCGATGATTTCAGGGTCGAGCTGCTGGTTGGAGTAAATGGCGTAATTGCCCGAATCGTTGAGCGGCATGCCGTCGAAGGTCAGGCTGACGCGTGAACTGTCGAAGCCACGCAGGGTCAGCGTGCCGCCGGCCGAACCGTAAGCGTCATTGTTCTGGAAGCTGACGCCGGGAATGACGTTGATCGTGTCGAGGATCGTCTGGCCGGGATTGGAGCGGGCAATCAACTCCTGGGTC
This sequence comes from Sphingomonas bacterium, assembly GCA_026785645.1. Classification (GTDB taxonomy): domain Bacteria; phylum Pseudomonadota; class Alphaproteobacteria; order Sphingomonadales; family Sphingomonadaceae; genus Sphingomicrobium. The sequence goes on from JAJAZM010000030.1 coordinate 3,009, forward strand.
AGGACCGCCTTCGCTTTCGGCGTATCAGGCGCCTGGACGCCGCCGACATCCTGGGTACGGGTGCCGGTGACGATGATCGCCTGCTGCTCGAAATCTTGTGAGCCGGTCGACTGGGCAAAAGCGGCGGTCGGGAAAATGACAGCCGACGAGCAGAGAAGAATGATCTTTTTCACGGTGATTTGACCCCCCAAGGGTGGTTGCTGGATTGCGATTCGTTGTGGCTGCTATAGTCGGAATGCGACGGTTGGATGACGGTCCCCTCGGACCGTTAGGAAATATTACAAAGCGTTGCTGGAATGACACGAAAGTCGCCGGCCAGGCCCCGACTCGCGGCGGCGTAAAGCAACTTTTAGGCTGATTACAAGAGTGTCAGTAAGGCGTCCGGTCGAGCCTCCGGCCAATCGCCACGAACAGGTAGATCAGCGGCGGGACCAGCAGCAGCGACAGGACCACCTTGGCGAGCATCTGGCCGGCCAGTAATTCGGCGATCGGGAACACGCCGTAGAAAGCGACGCCGATGAAGATGAAGGTGTCGACGATCTGGCTGAGCACGCTGGCGACGGCCGAGCGGAACCACAGCAATTTACCGCCCTCGCGCTTCAGCCGGGTGAAAATGGTGACGTTGAGCAGGGTCGAAATACCATAAGCCAGGATCCCGCCGAGCCAGATCCTTGGGGTTCCGCCCATGATCGTCTCGAACGCCGACAGCCGCGCCGGATCCATCTCGGGCGAGGCCGGGACGGCGAGCACGGTCAGCGTCAACAGCAGCGACACGATCAGCGGCACAAAGCCGATCACCACTAATTTATTGGCGATCGTCCGACCGTGCAGCTCGGCCACCGCGCTCGAGGTGATGACCAGCAGCAGGAAGGCGAAGATGCCGGCCTCGACCGCGAGGGGTCCCAAGGCGACCTGCTTGTTGCCGAGCACGCCGGCGATGCACACCATCCCGCCGTAGAAGATGGCGAAGGCGAATAGCGAGGGGCGGATGGCGGGGGCGGCGACGGGCGTTTCGGGGTCGGTGGTCATGGCGGCGAGGCGTAACGGCTTTGCGTCCCCCCGCAAGGATTTTGTTGACCCCAACCGAGCGCATTGACCGGATAGGCAACGGGCGGCTAGCGACCCGGTCGTGACCAATCCCGCCATCGACATAATCGCCATCGGTGACGCCATCGTCGACGTCATCGCGACCTGCGACGATGCGTTCATCGCGGCGCATCGCCTGCCCAAGGGCGGGATGCAATTGCTCGACATCGAATCGGCCGATCGGCTCTATGCAGCGATGGGCAATGCGCGCGAAACCAGCGGCGGCTCGGCGGCCAACAGCATGGCCGGGATCGCGGCGATGGGCGGGCGCGCCGCCTTCATCGGCCAGATTGCCGACGACCAATTGGGCGACATCTTTCGTCACGACATGCAGGCATTGGGCGTGCACTTCGATACGCCGGCGCTGCGCCGTTCGGATGGTTCAGGGTATCGCGGGCCACCGACCGGACGCTGCCTGATCCTGGTCACCCCCGATGCGCAGCGGACGATGAACACCTCGCCCGGCGCGTCGCATTTGCTCGCCCCCGAGGCGCTCGACGAGGCGCTGATCGCGTCGGCGGCGATCCTCTATCTCGAAGGCTATCTGTTCGGGCCTGAATTGCCGCGTGCAGCGATGATGCGGGCAATCGACATTGCCCATGGCGCGGGGCGCGAGATTGCGTTCACGCTGTCGGAGAGCGTGTGCATCGCCGGTCGCCGCGAAGCCTTTACCGACATGATCGATCGCGGCCGGATCAACCTGTTGTTCGCCAACGAGCATGAAGCGCTCCAGCTGACCGGCGCGTCGGTGCTAAGCGAGGCGCTGGCGATGCTGGCCGACAAAGTGCCGACATTGGTCATCACCTGTGGCGCAGCCGGCGCAATGGCGATCGACCGGGGCGAGCGGATCGAAGTCCCGGCGAAGAACGTCGATCAAGTGGTCGACACGACCGGCGCTGGCGACCTGTTCGCGGCGGGTTTCCTGGTAGCCAGGGCGCGCGGGGCGAGCCTTTCCAAATGCCTCGAGACCGGGGCGATCGCGGCGGCGGAAATCATCTCGCACTTCGGGGCGCGGCCCGAAGCCGATCTCAAGACATTGGTGACATTATGATCAAGCGCCTGGCGGTCTATTGCGGCTCCGCGCCGGGGGTCGATCCGGCGTTCGCCGACGCGACCCGCGCGCTTGGCAAGCTGATGGCGGAGCGGGGAATCGACCTGGTCTATGGCGGCGGGCGGCTCGGGCTGATGGGAATTATTGCGGATACCGTGCTGGAGCATGGCGGCAAGGTCTATGGCGTGATCCCCGAGTCATTGGTGGCGCACGAAGTGGCGCACCTCGGCTGCACCGAACTTCACAAGGTCGCCGACATGCATCAGCGAAAAGCCAAGATGACCGAGCTGGCCGATGCCTTCGTCGCGCTTCCGGGCGGGATTGGGACATTGGACGAATTGTTTGAGGCATGGACGTGGAATGCGCTCGGCTATCATTCGCAGCCCTTGTGCCTGCTCAACGTAAACGGCTTCTGGAACGACTTGGCCGACTTCATGGATCATGTCTCGGCCAGCGGCTTCCTGAGCGCGGCGCGGCGCACGCAATTGCTCAAGGCCGAAACCGCGGCCGAGGCGATCGACCTACTGGACGCGGCCGCGCAAAGCGCCGCACAAGGGGTCACCTGGTAATCGCCTTGGGAGGGGCGGCGTTCGTATGAATCAATCCTTGCTCGGTGTCGTCGGCATTGCCGCGATCATCCTCATCGCGATCCTGTTCTCGTCCAATCGCCGCGCGATCCGCCTGCGGGTGGTCGTCGCGGCGTTCGCGCTGCAGGCGCTGATCGCCTTCCTCGTGTTGCGCACCTCGGGCGGTCGAAGCGTGATCCAGGGCATGTCCGACGGTGTCTCGAACCTGCTCGGTTACGCTGGCAAGGGCACCGAATTCCTGTTCGGGGCGCTCGCCAACGATCCGCTCGGCAAGAATTTCGCGTTGCTCGCGCTGCCGGTGATCATCTTCTTCGCGGCATTGGTGTCGATCCTTTATTACCTTGGCATCATGCAGCGAGTGGTACGCTGGGTCGGCGGGGCGATCGGCTGGGTGACCGGGATCAGCCGGGTCGAGAGCCTTGGTGCTGCGGCCAACATCTTCGTCGGCCAGTCGGAAAGTCCGTTGGTCGTCCGTCCCTATCTGGCCGCGCTCGCGCCAAGCCACATGTTCACCCTGATGACCGTCGGCATGGCCGGGGTCGCGGGAACCATCCTTGCCGCTTATGCCGGGCTGCTCGGCGAAAAGTATCTGCCGTTCCTGCTGGCCGCCGCCTTCATGTCGGCGCCGGGCGGCATCCTGATGGCCAAATTGGTCATGCCCGACGACCCTGCCCCCAAGGACGAACTTGCGCTCGAGGGCGGGGCTGCGGTCGCGGGGCGTGAAGATGACCTTCAGATCCATGGGTTCGAGGAAGGCGAGCAGCCGGCCAACATCATCATGGCCGCGGGGCAGGGCGCCCAGACCGGAGTCAAGCTGGCGGTCGCGGTCGGCGCAATGGTGCTGGCGTTCGTCGCACTGGTGGCGATGGCCAACGGCATTCTCGGCGGGGTCGGCAATCTGTTCGGGCAAGATAATTGGAGCTTCCAGGGCGCGGTCGGCTGGGTGTTCCGCCCGGTGATGTATCTGATCGGGATCCCGTGGAACGAAGCGGGGGTGGCCGGCGGGCTGTTCGGGACCAAGGTGGTGCTCAACGAATTCGTCGCCTTCATCGACCTTGGTAATGCGCAGGGTCCCGCCGCGATCCTCAGCGAGCGGAGCCGGGCGATCATCACCTTTGCCTTGTGCGGTTTCGCCAATTTCAGCTCGATTGCGATCCAGCTTGCAGTGGTCGGCAATCTTGCCCCCAACCAGCGCCCGGTGATCGCCCGGCTGGGGCTCAAGGCGCTGCTCGCGGGGTCGCTCGCCAATTTGATGAGTGCCGCCCTGGCGGGGCTGATGCTGCCCTAGTAACGTCATTGCGAGCGAAGCGCGGCAATCCAGGTTTTTGTTATCGCTGGATTGCTTCGTCGCTTCGCTCCTCGCAATGACGGTTCGTTCTTTGCTAAGAGCCTCATATGACCGACATTCTCACCAGTGACACCGTCGCTTCCGTTTCGCTCGATGACGCCGACCGCAACCCGCAGGCTTTCGCGCAGGAGCTCGGAACCAGCTTCGAGCAATATGGCTTCGCCATCGTCCGCGATCATGGCATATCGCAGCAGCTGATCGAGCGTGCCGACGCCCGGGCCAAGGCGTTCTTCGCGCTGCCCGAGGCGGTCAAGCGCCACTACCTGATCGCCGGCAGCGGCGGGGCGCGCGGCTATACCGCATTCGGGGTCGAGACCGCCAAGGGCGCTGCGGCGCATGACTTGAAGGAATTCTGGCACGTCGGGCGCGAGCTTGAAGCGGAGCACAAGTTTCGCGCGGTGATGGCCGACAATGTGTGGCCGGCCGAGGTCGAGGATTTCCGGGAGACGTTCCTCGAGCTGTATGACGCCTTCGACTCGGCGGGGCTCAAGGTGCTGCGCGCCATCGCGCGTTTCCTGGCGGTCGATGAGGAGTATTTCACCGACACCGTGCGCGACGGCAATTCGGTCATGCGGCTGCTTCATTACCCGCCCCAGCCCGAGCCGACCGGCAACCATATCCGCGCCGGGGCGCATGAGGATATCAACACCATCACCCTGCTATTGGGCGCCGAAGAAGCCGGGCTCGAGCTCCTGACCAGCGACGGTCGCTGGCTTGCGGTCAGCCCCAAGCCGGGCGAGCTGGTGGTCAACATCGGCGACATGCTGCAGCGGCTGACCAACGGGCGGTTGCGCTCGACCAGCCACCGCGTGGTCAACCCGGCCCCCGACCGCGCCTCCAACGCGCGCTATTCGATGCCGTTCTTCCTCCACTTCCGGCCCGATTTCATGATCGAGGCGCTGCCCGGGACGGTCCCGGCGGGGGAGCAGCCCAAATGGCCGCCGATTTCGAGCCACGACTATCTCCTCGAGCGGCTGCGCGAGATCAAGCTGGCTTAGTCACTCGACGGCACCCGGCAACGCCCCGTCTTGTTGTTTTAGGTTCATGCAACATCGGCATGCGGCCATCGGTTGACCCTTCGAGCCTGACCAGTTTTCGGGTAACTTCGAAGGAAGACATGATGAATCGCTTGATCCTCGCCGCTGCCACCATCGCCGTGGCTTCGCCCATCGCGCTGGCTGCCCCGGCCGCCGCGCAGAACCGCAATTACAACCGCGAAGTGCGCGAATGTAACCGCGAGCTTCGCCGGGCCGACACCCGCGCCGAATATCGCCGGGAATTGCGCGAGTGCCGCCGCGACCTGCGCCGCGCTCAGAATGCGGATTGGCGTCGCTACAGCCGCTACGATTACAACCGCTACGAACAGGGCTATAATAACTATAACGCCGACCGTTATTATCGCGACGGAAGCTATTATTCCGATCGCCGGATGACCCGCAACGACCGCATCTATCGCGGGCAGAATGGGCAATATTATTGCCGCCGCAGCGACGGCACGACCGGGCTGATCATCGGTGGCGGGCTTGGTGCCCTGGCCGGCAACCAGATCAACCTCGGCGGATCGCGCACCGTCCGGACGATCATCGGCGGGGCCGCCGGTGCGATCATCGGTCGCGAAATCGACCGTGGGAACATGCGCTGCAACTAATCCCCTGCAGCGTATCGAGGGAGGGGCCGGCGGCAACGTCGGCCCCTTCGTTTTGCGTTTTTGGCCGATCGCGCCTATATGGCATTTGCTACCAGTCGCATGACGTGGGTTACGAGCGGTGCGGCCGCTATCTCCTTCTTCTCCGCCTCTTCTAGCCTGTGGCGGGTCGATCCTCGGTCCGCCTAAAGGGAAGGAACCCAATAATGCCCCAAGGTACAGTCAAATTCTTCAATAAAATGAAGGGCTTCGGCTTCATCACCCAGGATGGTGGCGGACAGGATGCCTTCGTTCACATCAGCGCGGTCGAAGCCGCCGGCATGTCGGGCCTGGATTCGGATCAGCGCGTGTCGTTCGATCTCGAGCCCGACCGTCGTGGCCGCGAGAGCGCGACCAACCTCAAACTGATCTAAGCTTGGTACTTACCAGCCCGGCCGCGCCATTGGTGCGGCCGGGCTGATTACCCGCCCAACGACCGACGCATCGTCCCACGAAAGTTGCCTCCTCAATGTCGAACCAGACCAATTTCTACCGCGAGCGCGCCGCCGAAGCCCGCGGCCGTGCCGATGATACCCAGTTGAGCAACGTCAAGGAAAGCCATATCCGTTCCGCCACGGCGTGGGAATTGCTCGCCTCGCGCTCGGAAAAGTCCGACCGCCTGCGCGAAGCCGAAATCGAGCGCAAAGCCGAAATGCCGGCGCAGGTTTCCTACTGAGCGACTAAGCGACTAAGCGACCGAGCGGAGTCCGCGAGGCTCGTCGGGCCGAATCCGAACGGGATTAGTGCGCTGATCTTGTGACGCTCGACCGTCTCGCCGTCGCCCGATGCGCACAGGATCTCGACATCGCGGCCGCTCAATTGCGCCGCCTCGAGGATTGACTGGCGGCAGCCGCCGCATGGCGTCACCGCCGCGCCCCCGGCGAGCTCGCTGCCCGATCCGTCGCCGCCAGCGACCGCGATCCGCGCCACCTTGTCGAGCCCGAAGCTGGCCTGAGCGAGGGTCAACGCACTCACTTCGGCGCATAGCCCGAGCCGGTAACAGGCATTTTCCATGTTTGCCCCGGTGACTACGGCGCCATCGACGCTTTCGATCGCGCAGCCGACCGAAAATTTCGAATAAGGCGCATAAGCGCGCAGCGCTGCAGTGCGGGCGGCGGCGATGAGGTCGGTGTCAGTCATGCCCCGTCTTGTCATTGCGGGCGGAGCGAAGCAATGACGGCATCATGATCATCCGTCGCCTGTCTGCTTTCGTCTTGCTCGCCACGCTCGCCGCTTGCGCCACCGTGCCGCGCCAACCGACGCCACTGCAAGTCAATGGTCCGGTCGAGGTGCAGATCCTCGCGATCAACGATTTCCACGGCAATCTCGAGCCGCCGCAACTGACTGTTCCCGCCGCGTCAGGAGCGGTGCCGGCGGGCGGGGCGGCCTATCTGGCAAGCGCACTTAAGGCACGGCGCACCGCCAATAGCGTGACCGTGGCAGCGGGGGACTTGATCGGCGCTAGCCCGATTTCCTCGGCGCTGTTCCTTGACGAGCCGACGATCATGGCGCTTGGCGAAGCGGGGCTCGAACTCGCTGCCGTCGGCAATCATGAATTCGACAAGGGTTCGGCCGAGTTGAAGCGGATCCAGCACGGCGGCTGCGCCAAATTCACCAACCGCATCCCTTGCGCAATCGAGCCATTCGCGGGCGCGCGCTTCACCTACCTCGCCGCCAATGTCGTCGCGGCGGACGGCCAGACATTGTTTCCCGGCACTGCGATCAAGCAAGTCGGCGGGGTCAAGATTGGGTTCATCGGGATGACGCTGAAGGAAACCGCTACGCTCGTCTCGCCCGGCGGAGTGGCCGGGCTGACCTTCGCCGACGAGGCCGACACCGCCAATGCCGCCGTGCCCGCACTTCGCAAGGCGGGGGCCAATGCGATCGTGCTGCTGATCCACCAGGGCGGATCGATCAGCGGGGTTTATTATGACCGCGGCTGCGCGGGGCTGGCTGGCGGGATATTGCCGATCCTGGCGAAGCTCGACCGGTCGATTTCACTGGTCGTGTCGGGGCACAGCCATAACGCCTACATCTGCCGCGTGCCGATCACCGGGGGCGGCGAGCGGCTGCTGACCAGCGCGGGCAAATATGGCGCAATGGTCACCGATATCCGCCTGCGCTTCGATCGCGGGGTGCTGGTCGGTGATACGGCCGATTTCGTGATTGTGCAGGGCGAGCCGATCGACGGTCCGCGGCTGAAAGCGCCGTTGGTGGCGGGGTTTCCGATCTTCCCAGCCGATCCTGCAGTCGCGGCGATCGTCGAACGCTATCGTGCCGCCGCCGCGCCGCTTGCCAATCGCGCGATCGGTAAATTGAGCGGATCGGTGAGCAAGGGCGAGATCAATGAGGAATCGGCCGCCGCCGAGCTGATTTCGGACGGGCAATATTTCGTCGCCCGAGTCGCCGACAAGGGCCGCGCCGATTTCGCATTGATGAACAATGGCGGGGCGCGCACCGACCTCAATCCCGAGGCCGACGGCACGGTGCGCTACGGGCAGATCTTCGCGATGCAGCCGTTCGCCAACAATCTCGTCACCAAAAGCTATAGCGGGGCCGAAGTGAAGGCCGTGCTCGAGCAGCAATTTGCCAGCGGGGCGGACAATGAGGCGCGCGCCAATCTGATGGCGCCATCGGCGAATTTCGCCTTCGCCTTCGATCGCTCGCGGCCCGTGGGTCAGCGCATCGTGGCGATGACATTGGACGGCAAACCGCTTGATCCGACGCGAACCTATCGCGTGACGATCAACAATTTCCTGGCCAGCGGCGGCGATAATTTCACCGCTTTGTCAGTTGGCCGCGACGCCACCGACGGCGGCCTCGATCTCGACGCCACCGAAGCCTATCTGGCGACCAACCCGGTGGCGCCAAGGCTTGGCCGGATCAAGGATCTCACGCCCAAGGGGTGGGTCGCGCCCAAGCGCTAACGCAGCGGCGGTTCGTCGAAGCTGCGGAGCTTTCGGCTGTGGAGGGCGTCGCCTTCGCGCTTCAACAATTGCAGCGTTTCGATGCCGATGCGCAAATGCTGGCTGATGGCGCGTTCGTAGAAGGCATTGGCCTGGCCGGGCAGCTTCAATTCGCCGTGGAGCGGCTTGTCCGAGACGCACAGCAAGGTCCCGTAGGGTACGCGGAAGCGATAGCCCTGCGCCGCGACGGTCGCCGATTCCATGTCAATCGCCACCGCGCGGCTCTGGTTGAAGCGCAATGCGGAGAGCGTGTAGCGAAGCTCCCAATTGCGGTCGTCGGTGGTCACCACGGTGCCGGTGCGGAGGCGCTTCTTGACGCTGTCCTCATCCTCCCCGGTGACCGCGACAGTGGCGTCGAACAATGCATTCTGGACTTCGGCGATCGCCGGGATCGGGATTTCGGGGGGAAGCATCTGGTCGAGTACATGGTCGTCGCGAAGGTAAGCGTGAGCGAGGACGTAATCGCCGATCGTCTGGCTGAGGCGCAAGCCGCCGCAATGGCCGATCATTAGCCACGCTTCGGGCCGAAGCACCGCAATATGATCGCAGATCGTCTTGGCGTTGGACGGGCCGACGCCGATGTTGACGAGCGTCACGCCGTCGCCGCTCTCGGTCATAAGATGATAGGCTGGCATCTGGTGGCGGCGCCATGAACCGGCGGCGATCTGTGCCTCGGCATCTTCCAGTTCGCCGCGCTCGAACAACCCGCCGGGGACCGAGAAGCTCTTGAACGGGCTGTCTGGCGAGCGCAGTGCGTCGATCGAGAAGCGCACGAATTCATCGACATAGCGGACGTAATTGGTGAACAGGATGAAGTGTTGAAAATCCTCGGGCGGGGTGCCCGAATAATGTTTCAGCCGGGCCAAGCTGAAGTCGGTGCGCGGACCGTCGAACAACGCCAGCGGGCGGCTGTCGGACAAGGCAAGATCATATTCTCCGTCGGCCACTTCATCGCCGATATGGGCCAGTTCGGTCGAGGGGAACCAGCGCGATAGCTCGGCCGTCGACAGCCCACCAAGCTCGAGCTCGCCGCCGTCGAGAACATAGGGATAAGCAATCTCGCTGGTCGACCGACCAACCGAAATCTCGACCGCATAATCGCGCACGAGATGCTCGAGCTGCTCTGTGAGGTAAGCGCGGAACAGCGCCGGGCGGGCGATCGAAGTGGTGTAACTGCCCGGCGCGCTCAATCGGGCAAAGGCGCGCATCGACGGGGCGGGCGGCGTGGTCGGGTCATAATCAACCCGAAGCTCGGGATAGGCAAAGCTTCCCGCAGCACGCGCGGCGGCATTCGGGCGCGTGCCGTCGCTGGCGAACGCCTGGAGCGCGCTCCTCAAATTACCGACGGACTCTTCGTAAATGGTCTCGAGCGCATCGAGCAGGGCGGGGATCGCCTCGATCTTGGTCATCATGGCCTCGCTTGCCGGTTCACGGCGCGCGAAGCAAGAGGCAGCCATGAAGGTTGATTTAATAAGTACGCTTATTATATGTACTGACATGAACCTTGAAACGCTTCCTTTCGAAATTGCCGAGACGGCGCATGCGCTGCGCCGTTCTTTCGACCGCCGGGTGGCGCCGCTTGGCGTCACGCGCGCCCAGTGGCGGGCGCTGGCGTGGCTGGCGCGCCATCCGGGCCTGCGCCAGGTCGAACTTGCCGATCACCTCGATATCGAGCCGATCACCTTGTGCCGGATCGTCGATCGGCTCGAGGAGGCCGGGCTGGTCGAGCGCCGGCGCGACCCGGAGGACCGCCGCGCCTGGCGGCTCCATCTGACCCCCAAGGGTGAGCCGCTGGTCGAACAATTGCGTGATCTTGCCGGTAAGTTGGCACTCGAAGCCTTCGCCGGCGTTTCCCCCCAAACGATCGAGACGCTTCGTGAAGCGCTGACGTGTGTGCGAGATAATATCTCCACCACCCCCGAATCCAAGAGGATGTCGGCGTGAACCAGATGCAGTCGATCCAGGCCGAGGCCGGTGGGCAAGCCCCGGTCGAAACCAAGGCCCCGCGCAATGTGAAGCGCCTGGCGCTGATGCTGTCGGTGCCGTTGCTGCTGCTCGCGATCGGGGGCTATTTCTGGCTCACCAGCGGACGCAGCGTGTCGACCGACAATGCTTATGTGAAGCAGGACATTGTCGCGGTCTCGACCCAGATCAACGGCCCGGTGGTCGAGGTGTTCGTGCGCGAAAATCAGCACGTCAACGCCGGCGATCCGTTGTACCGCGTCGATCCCGGCTCGGCCGAAGTCGCCTTGCTCCAGGCGGAAGCGCAATTGTCCGCCGCCGAACTCCAGACTCGCCAGCTTGGCGTGGCTGCCGTCGGCACGGGGGGCGACATAACTGGTGCCAACGCCAATCTCGCCATCCAGCGCCGCTCGCTCGCTCGCCAGCAGGCGTTGCTCGGTCGCGGTTTCACGACGCGGTCGGCCTATGACGATGCGGTCAACGAAGTGCAGAAGGCCGAAACCCAGCTGTCCGACGCCCGCGCCCAAGCGGCCAATGCCAATGCGGCTATTTCACCAACCGGCAACCAACCGCAGATCGCCGCGGCGCGCGCCGCCATCGCCAAGGCCCGGCTCGACCTGACGCGCGGCCTGGTGCGTGCTCCCGAAAGCGGGATCGTCGCCAACTCCGACCGGCTGCTGATCGGCCAGGCGGCGATCACCGGGGTCGCAATGCTGTCGATCGTCAAGGACAAGGCCGGCTGGGTCGAGGCCAATTTCAAGGAAGGCGATCTCGCCAGGATGGCGATCGGCCAGCCCGCGACGGTGTCGTTCGATGCCTATCCGGGGCTCAAGGTGCGCGGCCATGTGTCGTCGATCGGGGCCGGGACAGGGAGCGAATTTTCGGTGCTCCCGGCTCAGAACGCCAACGGTAACTGGGTCAAGGTGACCCAACGCGTGCCGGTCCGCGTCGCGTTTGACGAGACTCCGAAACGCTCGATGATCGCCGGCCTGTCGGCCGAGGTTAAGGTCGACCTCCAGACGGCGCGCTAACGCGCGATGACCGAGCAGGTCCTCGATCCCACGAAGCGCATGCTCGTCACCATCGCGGTAATGCTTGCGGTGCTGATCCAGGTGCTCGACACGACCATCGCCAATGTCGCGCTGCCGCATATGCAGGCCAGCCTTGGCGCGACCCAGGAAAGCGTCAACTGGGTGCTGACCAGCTACATCGTCGCCTCTGCGATCGCGATCCCGATCTCGGGCTGGCTGGCCGACAAGATCGGGCGCAAGCGGCTGCTGATCCTCGCGGTGATCGGCTTCACCATCGCCTCCTTGCTGTGCGCGATCGCCACCAGCCTGACCGAAATGGTCATCTTCCGCGCGATCCAGGGAGTCACCGGGGCGTTCCTCGTCCCGCTCGCCCAGGCGACCTTGTTCGACATCAACCCGCCCGTGCGCCACGCCCGGGCGATGGCCTTGTTCGGCGGCGGGATCATGATCGGGCCGATCATGGGGCCGGTACTCGGCGGCTGGCTGACCGACAGCTTCAACTGGCGCTGGGTATTCCTGGTCAACCTTCCGGTCGGGGCAATCGCGACGGTGATGCTGTGGCGCTATATGCCCAAGGGCCCGCTGACCAAACGCAAGTTTGACATTTTTGGCTTCGCCATGCTCGGGCTGGCGCTCGGCAGCCTGCAATTGATGCTCGATCGCGGTCAGCAGAGCGACTGGTTCGACAGCTGGGAGATCTGGATCGAGCTCGGGCTGTGCCTCGGCGCGGGGTGGATATTCGTTACCCACACGCTGACCGCGCGCGAGCCGTTGTTCGAGCGCGGCATGTTCGCCGACCGCAATTTCGCGCTTGGCATGTTCTTCATGGTGGTGACCGGGATACTGCTGCTCGCCGGGCTCGCCTTGCTCCCGCCATTGCTCCAGCGATTGTACGGCTATTCGGTGCTCCAGTCGGGACTCCTGACCATGCCGCGCGGGATCGGGACGTTGATCACCATGGTGCTCGCCGGTCGGCTGATCGGGGTGATCGACCTGCGCATCCTGATCGCGACAGGGATGGGGCTGATGGCCTGGTCGCTGCACATCATGTCGGGCTTTGCGATTTCGATGGGCAGCGGACCGGTGATTGTCTCGGGGGTGATCCAGGGACTTGGTCTCGGGCTGATGTTCGTCACCGTCCAGAGCCTCGCCTTCGCCACGCTTGTGCCGCGCCTGAGGACCCACGCCGCAAGCCTGCTCAACCTGTCGCGCAATATCGGCGGATCAATCGGGATCAGTGTCGTCGCGGCCCTGCTCGCGCGAAATTTGCAGATTGCGCATGCCGACATGGCAGCCGCAATCACGGATCAGGTGATGCCGTCGATGAGCGGCACCGTTGTCAGCCAGCTCGGCCTCCCCGCCGAGGCTGCGATTGCGCTGGTCGAAGCCGAGATCAATCGCCAGGCGGCATTCATCGCCTATCTCGACGATTTCTACTTGATGATGTGGGTCACGCTCGCCTCGATCCCGCTCGTCCTGCTCCTCCGCCCGGAGAAGAAGCACGAAGCCGCCAAATTGCATGACGCGGTGGCGATCGACTGAGCGGTCAGGCGGCGATGTAACCGCCGTCGATCATGTGGATCGAGCCGTTGCAATAGCTTGACGCATCGCTGGCGAGGAACGCTAGGAGGTGGGCCACTTCCTCGCTGGTGCCGTAGCGCTTCAGCGGAATGCTCGCCTCGATCGCGGCGCGCATCGCGGCGGGATCGTCGGGCGAAAGCTGGTTCTGGAGCGAACCGATCATCCGATTGTCGATCGGGCCGGGGCCGACCGCATTGACGCGGATGTTCGACGGTCCAAGTTCCAGCGCGGCGGTTTTGACCAGTCCGAACACCGCATGCTTGCTGGCGATGTAGGGTGCCATTGCGGGGCAGCCGATCATTCCGGCGATCGACGACAAAGCGACGATCGACCCGCCACCGCGTGCCTTCAACGGTGCCACGCAATGTTTCATCGCCAGCCATACGCCGATGACGTTGGTTTGCAGTGTATCGTTGAAATCGTCGACGGTGAGCGCCTCGATCGGCTTCAGCACACCCTCGGTCCCGGCATTGGCGATCAAAATATCGAGCCCGCCGAACCGCTCGACCGTCTTCGCCACCGCCGCCGCTGTTGCAATCTCGTCGGTCGAATCGGCGATCGCGCCGTCGAAGTCGCCCAGCCCCTCGAGCCGCCCTTTGGTCTCCGCGAGCTTGTCGGGCGATCGGGCGACGAGCATCACCTTGGCGCCAAGCTCGAGGAACAGCTTCGCCGTCGCTTCGCCGATGCCGCCGGTCGCGCCGGTGATGATCGCGACCTTGCCATCGAGCCGCAGCCGGTTGGTCTCATCCATAATATGCTCCATCCGCAATCGTTGGTCGGTCCGGATGCGCAACTAGGACGGGACTTTGCTATCATGTGCCGCAGATTCGATGCATCAAATTCGCGACGGTGGCTAACCAAGCTTGAAGTCGAGGCTCACTTTCCGGGCCAATTGAAGCGCGGGGATGCGCTCGGCAAAGTCGGCCAGCGCGGCGGCCTGTCCGGCTTCGTCGTGGCCGAACTCATTCTGCCCGACATGCTCCTCGCCCCTCGGCGTCGGGGTAGGAAAGGGCTGGGCGCGGTGCGCGGTGAAATAGCGGTCGTGGACCATC
>JAJAZM010000031.1 GCA_026785645.1 Sphingomonas bacterium
AAGATGCCGCGCGCGACCAGCTTGGCGAGGATCACCAGCAGGCCATTGGTGTTGGCGATATTGCCCGCGACCAACGCCTCGTCGACCATCGACAAAGCCGGGTTGGGCTGATCGTCGTCGGTAGTGGCGGTTGCATCCTCGATCATCGGCGCACTGTGGCCGAAATCGGCCGATCTGCAAAGCCGCCAAGCGTCGACCAGTCGACCATTTTTTGATCCAAAAGCCGGGTGAATGCGGCGCTCGACGACGGCAGGTCGATCAGCGCGATCGAGCCGCTTTGCCCAAGCGCGCGGCGGCCGATGGTGGCGGCGGTGCGGCCGTTGAAGCCGATCGCGGCGAGGCGGGGATGGGTGGCGACATAGTCGGCGAGCGGATTGGCGCGGGCGGAGCGGATCGCGCCATCGAGACTGCCGCTGCGGGTTGCGGCGGCGACCACGTCCCACAAGGCGATGCCACGCGCCGACAGCCGGTCGAGCCGGGCCGGATAATCGAGGCCCGCAAGATCATCGCCGATTGCATGGCCGAGCAGGCGCCAGAATTGATTGGTCGGATGGGCATAATAGCACCGGGCAAGGAGCGAGGCGTCGCCCGGCAGGCTGCCGAGGATCAGCAGCCGCGCGTCGGCCGCGCCAGCCGGGGGCATGCACTGCTTGATATCGACCGCCATCCGCTTCCTTTGCCTTTGCTTGCCCGGTCGCTAAGAGCCTCAGCGATGAAGCCGAGTGACCTGCGCATCGCCCTGTTCTCGGGCAATTACAATTATGTCCGCGACGGGGCCAACCAGGCGTTGAACCGGCTGGTCGGCTATCTGTTGCGGCACGGATCCCATGTCCGGGTCTACTCGCCGGTGCGCGACAATCCGGCGTTCGAAGCGACCGGCGATTTGGTCAACGTGCCGTCGGTGCCGATCCCGCGCCGCCCCGAATATCGAATCCCTTCCTCGCTGAGCCGCGAAGTGCGCGACGATTTGGCGAGGTTCGCGCCCAATATCGTCCATGTCTCGAGCCCCGACGTGGTGGCGCATCGCGCGGTGACCTGGGCGCGGCAACGCGGGATTCCGGTGGTCGCGTCGGTCCACACACGGTTCGAAACCTACCTCCAATATTATGGTCTGAGCTGGGCCGAGCCGAGCTTTCGAGCGATCCTGCGGCGTTTCTATCGGCGCTGCGATGCGATCGTCGCGCCGGCCGAATCGACCGCAGCGGTGCTCCACGCCCAGCGGATGAGCCGCGACATTTCGATCTGGAGCCGCGGGGTCGACCGCGAGCAGTTCAATCCGGGTCGGCGGAGCCTAGAGTGGCGGCGGGGCCATGGCATCAGCGACGACGAGATGGTGGTCGCCTTCCTCGGCCGGATCGTGATGGAGAAAGGGCTCGACGTGTTCGTCGAGGCGATCGCCGCCGCGATCCGGCGCGGCACCCGCCCGCGCGTGCTGGTGATCGGCGACGGGCCGGCGCGGGTTTGGTTCAAGGATAATCTGCCCGACGACGCGGTGTTTGTCGGGCAGCAGACCGGAGCCGACCTCGCGGTCGCTTTGGCCAGCGCCGACATCTTCCTCAACCCGTCGATCACCGAGGCGTTCGGCAATGTCACGCAGGAAGCGATGGCGTGCGGCCTGCCGGTTATCGCCGCCTCGGCCACCGGCACCACCAGCCTGGTCGGGGACGGGGTCAGCGGCACCCTGATCGACCCGTTGGAGCCCGACCAATATGGCGCGGCGATCGCGCTTTACGCCGCCGATCCCGCGCTTCGCGCGCGCCACGGAGCCGCGGGGCTGGACTATGCCAGCACCCGAGACTGGGACGTGATCAACGGCGACGTGGTGAAGCTTTACACCCGCGTGATCGAGCGCCGCGCCCGGATGGACGCGCTATACGGCAAGCGTTGGCTGCCAAGCTGAGCGGTGAAGTTAGTCCAGCCGCTCGATCTTCTTGGCGGCCTCGTCGAGGATATCGACCACTTCGTTGAGCAAAGCCTCGTTCCAGCCATCACGCGACACGCGATTCTTGAGCGCATGCATCATGTTGCCGATGGCGCGGCCGATCTCGGGGCGTTGCTGGGTCTTGCCCTGGTCCATTGCAGCGAGCCGATCGAGCAATTTATCGGCTTCGGCCTGGTTTTCGGCGAGGTGCGCGCGGCCCTCGTCGGTCGCCTGAAAGGTGCGCTTGGATTCGGGCGAATGCGCTTCGGTCACGAAGCCGAGATCCTCGAGCATCGACAGGCTCGGATAGACGATCCCCGGGGATGGCGCATAGTCGCCGCCGGTCAGATCCTCGATCGCCTTGATCAATTGGTAGCCGTGGCGCGGCTCGTCGGCGATCAGTTTCAAGAGGACGAGGCGAAGTTCGCCGCCGCCGAACATCCGGCGCCGACCGCGCGGGCCGCCGGGACCGCCGGGACCGCCGCGCGGGCCGCCGGGAAAGTCCGCGCCGAAACCGCGACCGAAATCGCGACCGAAATCGCTCCAGCCGCCGGGGCCGCCCATCGCGAACATGACTTCGGCAAAGGCGCGACGACGTCCGCTGTGGCGGCCGCCGTGCTGGCCGCTGAGTCGACCGCCGTGAGAGCCTTCGCGACCGGTGTGACAATGTGAACGCATTTGTATTCATCCTTTCAAGATGGCTCTAAGATATATCATAGATATGATCTTGCAAGAGGTTGGTGCAACTTTTTTGCTTGAGGCTTATTGGCAGGGGGATGTCCGACCTGTTTCCCGACGAGCTTCGCGATCCGCACGCAGCAGCGCTCGCCCCCGGCGCGCCGCTGGCCGAGCGGCTTCGCCCGCAGGCGCTCGACGAGGTGGTCGGGCAGGAGCATCTGACCGGCCCCGAAGGCGCGCTCGGGCGGATGGTCGCAGCGGGGAAATTGTCGTCATTGGTGCTGTGGGGGCCGCCCGGCACCGGCAAGACCAGCATCGCGCGGCTGCTGGCCGATGCGGTGGGGCTGAGGTTCGTCGCGATTTCGGCGGTGTTCTCGGGCGTGGCCGACCTCAAGAAGATCTTCGCCGAGGCCAGGCAGGCGGCGCGGATCGGCCAACGGACGTTGCTGTTCGTCGACGAGATACATCGCTTCAATCGCACCCAGCAGGACGGCTTCCTGCCATTCGTCGAGGACGGGACGGTGACCCTCGTCGGCGCGACCACCGAGAATCCGAGCTTCGAACTGAATGCGGCGTTGCTGTCGCGCTGCCAAGTGCTGATCCTTCACCGGCTCGACCAGGCGGCGTTGGGCAAATTGCTAGCGCGGGCGGAGGCCGAGGTTGCGCGTCCCCTGCCTGTCACCGCCGAGGCGCGCGAGGCGTTGCTCGCCAGTGCCGACGGCGACGGGCGGTTCCTGCTCAACCAGGTCGAGACCTTGTTCGACGTGGCGATCGACGAGCCGCTCGGGCCGGCCGAGCTGGCGCAGTTCCTGCAGCGGCGGGTGGCGGTCTACGACAAGGATCGCGAGGGGCATTACAACCTCATCTCGGCGCTCCACAAAAGCCTACGCGGATCGGATCCGCAGGCGGCGCTTTAC
This sequence comes from Sphingomonas bacterium, assembly GCA_026785645.1. Classification (GTDB taxonomy): domain Bacteria; phylum Pseudomonadota; class Alphaproteobacteria; order Sphingomonadales; family Sphingomonadaceae; genus Sphingomicrobium. Next base: position 3,517 of record JAJAZM010000031.1, read on the forward strand.
TATCTGGCGCGCATGCTGACCGCGGGCGAGGAGCCGCTGTACCTGCTTCGGCGGCTGGTGCGGTTCGCGTCGGAGGATATCGGTCTGGCCGACCCGCAGGCGCTGGTGCAATGCCTCGCGGCGAAGGAGGCCTACGACTTCCTCGGCAGTCCCGAGGGCGAGTTGGGAATCGTTCAGGCCTGCCTGTATTGCGCCACCGCCCCCAAATCCAACGCGGCCTATGCGGCGCAGAAAGCGGCCTGGCGCTCGGCCAAGGAAACCGGATCACTGATGCCGCCGATGAACATCGTCAACGCCCCGACCAAGCTGATGAAGCAGGTCGGCTACGGCAAGGGCTATGCCTATGACCCTGACTCCGAGGATGGGTATAGTGGTGCCAATTACTGGCCCGAAGAGATGAAGCGGCAAGATTATTACGTGCCCACCGGCCGCGGTTTCGAGGCCAAGCTCAAGGAGCGGCTTGCCTTCTGGGGCGAAAGAAGGCGAGAGACTGAGCGCGACCAGAATTGATCGAATTGGGAGACCCGCAATGTATCAGAACGCCCAGCCCGCCGCTTATTGGCGCGACCAACTGATCCTGTGGGGACCGCGCGTGCTGCTTGCGATCCTGATCCTGATCGCCACCCATTTCGTCGCCAAGGCGGTGCAATGGGCGGCGACGCGGCTGGTCGAGCGGATGCCCATCCTGAAGCGCGATCCGGGCATCGGCGGCGACAGCATCGGCAAGGAATTGGGGCGGCTGGCATACTGGCTGGTATGGCTGGTCGGTCTGATCGCGGCGCTTCGCCCATTGGGCTTGAGCCAGGTGCTGACCCCGGTCACGGTGATGACCAACGAGGTGGCGGCATTCATCCCCAACCTGCTCGGGGCGGGTCTGATCTTTTTCGCCGGGCTGATCCTCGGGCGGATTGTCGGGCATGTCATCGAGGCCGCGCTGGGGGCATTGAACCTCGAGCGGCTGGCGGGCCGGGCGGGCCTGACGCTGGGCGATACGCCGGTTGCGGTCGACACGGCGGGTACAGCGAGCGAGGGCGTTGCCCCGGCGCGAAGCACGATCGCCCGCGCGGTCGGCATGACCGTCAGCGCGATCATCATCATCTTCGCCGCCATCGCCGCGCTGCAGATCCTCAAGATCGAGGCGATTTCGGGCCCCGCGACCAACATGCTCAACACTATCGCACTGGCCATTCCGCGGGTGTTCGGGGCGTTGCTGTGGTTGGCGATCGCTTTCCTGATCGCGCGCTTCGTCAAGACGCTGATCGAGACCGTGCTGCCGAGCCTCGGCTTCGACAATAGCGTCCGCGCGCTCGGCGTGATGCCGGCCAGCTCCAACCCGTCGCGGGTGGTGGGCGCAATCGCGATGACTGCGATCCTGCTCGGCGCGGCAATCGAGGCGGCGCGACAATTGGGCGGCGACAGCGTCGCGGCCCTGCTGTTCCAGATCACCGAGCTTGGCGGCAAGGTGATCTTCGGCACGGTGATCATCGTCGTCGGGCTGTTCCTGGCGCGGATCCTTGCCGGGCTGGTCGGAAGCTCGACCGGCGAGTCGGGCTATGCCCAGACAATCGTCAAATATGCCATCGTCGCCTTGTTCACCGCGATCGGGCTGACCTTCATGGGGCTGGCCAACGAGATCGTAATGGTCGCGTTCGGGCTGATCCTCGGCTCGGCGGCGGTGGCGACCGCAATCGCCTTCGGGCTTGGCGGGCGCGACTTTGCGGCGCGGATGCTCGAGGAATGGCAGGACGATAACGCCCCGCCCGCGCGCCGCCCCCTGCCCCGCCTGAAACGCCCGACCCCGGCCGACGACAGCCAGCCGCCGTTGGTGTGACAGCAAGGTTCACCCGGACGGTCGCGATCGACTGGTCGGGGGCGAAGGGCAAAAGGCACAAGGGGATTGCGATCGCCGAGGCGCGCGCGGGGATCGCGCCGCGCCTGATCCGCCCGACGCACATCTGGTCGCGTGGCGAAGTGTTCGACTGGCTGGTAGCCGAGGCGGCGACCGAGCCGACGTTGTTCGGCTTCGACTTCAGCTTCGCCCCGCCGATAATCGAGCGCGGGGCCTATCTTCCAGGCGAGGTCGGCGTACCCGACACGGCGCGCGACTTCTGGGCCTATGTCGATCACCGCAGCGACGACGAGGATCTCGGCGCGGCGAGCTTCCTCGAGACTGCGCACCGCAAGCATTTCTATTTCGGAATCG